>NZ_RJKN01000008.1 GCF_003751265.1 Pseudokineococcus lusitanus | reverse complement strand
ACCCCGTCCGCGAGGGCGCTGGCCGGGACCAGTGCCGTCACGGCGACGGGCGTGACGACGCCGGTCGTCGTGCCCGCGCCGTCGGTGGTCATGGCATTCACGCTAGGGGCGACCACCGACAACGGACCCCGCCTTGGGCGTCGTCCACAAGCCTCTGACCTGCGGCGATCAGTATCACTCGAACAGGTGATCGAGGTCACACATCGCCGCGACGACGAGCCCAACACCCTCCTCAGCGTCGCGCGGGCAGACGCCCCGATGACCGCCCCGAGCTACCGGGCAGGCGCCGGTTCACCGCCCATGCTCCTCCCACGGCGCGAACAGGCGCCTGTTCGCAGACAGGGCCCCCGCAGAAGCGGAACGGGCGCCCGTTCGCAGACAGGGCCCCTCGCAGAGCCGGAACAGGCGCCCGTTCGCAGAGAGGACCCCTTGCAGAGCGCGAACAGGCGCCTGTTCGCCGCCCACGGGCCTTGCACCGCGCGAACAGGCGCCCGTTCGTCGTCGGGGCGGCTCTACGCCGCGTCGCAGACGAGGCCGTCCCGCAGCGCGGCGAGGTTGGCGCGCATCGCCGTGGCGTAGTCCGGCTCCACGGCGACCTCGAGCGGGTCGAGGGCGGCGACGGCGACCCCGAGGTCCTCGGCGAGGGCCGTGGCGACGTCGGGGCTGGCGACCTCGTCGAAGAAGATCGTCCGGGCGCCGGCCGCCCGCACGACCTCGGTGACGGCCCGCAGGCGCGCGGGCGTCGGCTCGACGTGCGGGTCGACCCCCGTGATGCCGACCTGCTCCAGGCCGTGACGCCCGGCGAGGTAGCCGAACGCCTCGTGCGAGACGACGAGCGTCGCCCCCCGGCACGGCGCCAGCGCCGCGGACGCCTCCGCCTCGAGCACCGCCATCTCCTCCCGGACGTCCTCCGCCGCAGCGGTGTACGCGTCGGCGCCGTCGGGGTCGACCGTGGCGAGCGCGTCGGCGACGTCGGCCGCGACGTCGGCCATGAGCAGCGGGTCGAGCCACACGTGCGGGTCCTCGGACCCGACCGCGCCGTCGTCGACGGCGAGCGCGTCGACGACCGGTGCCCCGTCGCGCAGCGCGACCGCCGCGTCGACCGAGTTCGACAGGCCCCCGACGTGGACGACGAGGTCCGCGTCGGTGAGCCCGGCCACCTGCGGCGGCGTCAGCTCGACGGCGTGGGCGTCTCCGCCCAGACCTCCCACCGCCGCCGCGTCCACGCGTCCGCCGCCGACACGCTGCACGAGGTCGAGCAGCGGCGCCGGGGTGGCGAGCACGGTGACGCGCCCGTCGTCCGCGGACCCTCCCCCGGCGTCACCCGCCCCGCACCCGGCCGCGGCGACCGCCACGAGGGCGGTCGTCGCGGCCACGGCGAGGGCCCGGCACGTGCGGTCCGCGCAGCAGCTCACCGCCGGCCGGCGACGGCGTCGCCGTCCTCGTGGTCGTGCGCCTCGCCCTCGGCGTGGTCGTGGTCACCCTCGGCGTGGTCGTGCTCGCCCTCGGCGTGCTCCTCGCCCTCGACGGGGGCCCCGCCGTCCGGGACGGCCGGCGTCGCGCCGGAGACGACGACGACCTCGTCGGGGACGCCGTCGAGCGACGCCGTGGCGAAGACCTCGCCGGAGACGACGTCGACCGCGTGCACCTCGCGCGTGGCGGGCTCGGTGACGTAGGCGGTGCCCTCGTGCACGCGCAGCGCCGGGCGCGGCTCCTGCCAGTCGTCCGGCTCCTCCCACGCCTCGACGACGGGCACCGAGCGGGTGATCGACGCCGCGGCCGGGTCGAGGACGTGGAGCGCGCCGTCCGTGCCGAGCACCAGCGCCTCGCCGTCCTCGCCCCGGCCGAGCGAGCGGAACGTGTACGAGGCGGGGAGGTCGACGAGCGTCAGGGTCCCGGCGGCGGTGTCCGTCAACGAGACCGTCTGCGTGCGCTCGGGGCCCTCGGTGGCGGAGTCTCGGCCCTCGTCGCGCTTGTAGTCGCCGAGGACGACCGCCGACTCCTCGCTGCCGGCCTGGTTGCCGATGCGGCCGTAGGCGTCCGGCGCCGCGATCTTCGTCAGGGTGTCACCGCGGACGACGACGATGCCGTCCTCGCAGCCGACGACGGCCGCCTCGTCGGCCGCGGTGGCCTCGCCGTGCATGCCCGGGCACTCGTCGGTGCGCGCCAGCTCCGTGCCCTCGGCGTCGAGGAGGACGACGGTCGACCGCTCCTCCTCGGTGCCGACGGTGTGGACCAGCCGCCCGTCCGCCATCTCGACGGCGACGCCGTGGTGGGCCGCACCGCTCTCGACCGTCCGCGCCTGCGGGTCCGCCTCGGCGACGTCGGCGGAGTCGACGACGACGGCACCGCCGGTGCCGTCGTCGAAGAGCGCCGTCCGGCCGGCGTGGGTGACCACGTGGGCCGGGGTCTCGGCCGGGTGGACGACGTCGGTGAGCACGGGGTCGGACGTGTAGTAGTGGCTGTGGTCGCCGTGCGGCTCGCCCCACGTGCCGGCGTCCAGGACGCGGAAGCCGCCCGTGGTCGACACGAGGACGTGGCGGCCGTCGCCGGCGTCGTTGATGCGCAGGTAGCCGTCCATCTCGACGTCGGCGACGGGCTCGAGCGTCGTCGCGTCGAGGACGGCGAGGTCGCCGCCCTCGAGCGTGACGACGAGGCGCGGCGTCGCCGTCGCCACCTCGGCGACGTCGGACGTCGGCTCGGCGGCGGGCGTCGAGGGTGCGGCCGACGAGGAGGCGGTGCTGCTGCCGCCGTCGCCGCAGGCGGCGAGCGCGAGCAGCGGGGCGCCGAGCAGGGCGGCGGCGGACCACGAACGGCGGCGCCGTGCCGCGGTGCGGGCGGGAGCGGTCGGGAGGGCGGTGGCGGAGGTGCTCATGGCGGCGGACCGTACGTGACGATGGGAACGGTTATCAAGTACGTTGAGCGCCATGGACGACGCCGCGCCCCCTCTCCCGGCCACCGGCCCCGACGCCCCCGTCCCCGTGCGGGACCCTCTGCGCGGCACCGCCTCCCTCGCCGACGTGCCGCTGCGCTGGGTCCTCGTGGCCCCCGACGAGGTGGGCGTCCTCCACCGGCTCGGCCGCGTCGTCCGCGGCACCCCCGGCGGGGTCCTCGTCCGCCTCGACGCCCTTCCGCCGGCGGCCTCCGGGGCCCAGGTGGGCATCTCGCCGCGGGCCTGCTGCGGCGGCCACCCCGCCGACCTCGTGTGGCTCGGGGGCCTGTCCGCCGCCGACGTCGGGCTCGTCGAGGCGTGGGTCGCGTCCGGGCAGCCGGACCTGCCGCAGGACCTCGTCGCCCGGGTCGTCGCGACGACGCGGGCGGCGACGCCGGCCCTCTGAGCGCCGGCGACCTCCGGCGCCTAGCGTCGGGGGCGTGACCCGAGAGCCCGCCGCGGTCGAGCCCGTCAGCCCGGCGCCGCCCCCGCTGCGGGGGCCGGTGCTCATGGGGCAGCGCTGGGTCGACCTGGCCTTCCTCCACTGGGCCGTCCCGCCCGAGCGGGTCGAGGCCTGGATGCCGCCGGGCGCACGACCGGACGTCCTCGCCGTCCCGCACGTCGCCGACGGCGCCCCGCGGACCTACGTGGCCCTCGTGCCGTTCCGGATGGTCGGCGCGGGGGTCGGCCGTGGTCCGCGCGTCCCGTGGCTCGGCACCTTCTGGGAGACCAACGTCCGGCTGTACTCGGTCGACGCGACCGGGCGGCGCGGCGTCGTCTTCTGCAGCCTGGACGCCAGCCGGCTCGGCGTCGTCGTCGGCGCCCGGGCGTCCTTCGGGCTCCCCTACCGCTGGGCCCGGATGCGCGGCGACGCACGGGTCACGGGCGGCCGGGGCGAGCTGTCGTGGTCGGCCCGCACGCGCTGGCCGCAGCCCCCGGGCGGCGCCGTGACGAGCGACGTCGCCGTGCGGCTCGGCGACCCCCTCCGCCCGGACGCGCCGGACGCCCCGCTGGCCGACTTCCTCACGGCCCGGTGGGGCCTCCACACGGCCCACCTCGGCCGCACCTGGTACGTGCCCAACGAGCACCCGACCTGGCCGCTGCACCGTGCCGAGGTCACCCGGCTCGACGACGGCCTGCTCGGGGCGGCCGGCTTCGGCGACCTCGCCCGGCGCCCGCCCGACTCCGTCCTCGCGACGCCGGGCGTGCCCGTGCGCTTCGGCCTGCCCGGCCGGGCGACGACGCCGCGGCGCTGACCCGACGCGGGCCGCGGTGCCCGAGCCGCGAGAAGCCCTACCCGGGAGCGGGACCGGGGTGCCACACTCCGCGGACGTGACCAACCCCGCGCCGGGCGACGCCGCCCCGCTGTCGCGCACCGAGCGGCTCGACCGCCTCCCCTTCACCCGTCGTCACGGCCGCCTCCTCGTGGGCTCCGGCGTCGGCTGGGCCCTGGACGCCATGGACGTCGGGCTCATCTCCTTCGTCATGGCCGCCCTGGCCGCCCAGTGGCAGCTCTCGACGGGCGAGCTCTCGCTCGTCGCCTCGATCGGCTTCCTCGGCATGGCGCTGGGCGCCACGCTCGGCGGCCTCCTGGCGGACCGCTACGGCCGGCGCCAGGTCTTCGCCCTCACGCTCCTCGTCTACGGGCTGGCGACGGGCGCCGCGGCGCTGTCCACGGGCCTCGTCATGCTCCTCGCGCTGCGCTTCGTCATCGGGCTCGGCCTCGGCGCCGAGCTGCCCGTCGCGTCGACGCTCGTCAGCGAGTACGCCCCGCGGCGGCTGCGCGGCCGCGTCGTCGTCGCGCTCGAGGCCTTCTGGGCCGTGGGGTGGACGGCGGCGGCGCTGCTCGGCTTCTTCGTCGTCCGCGCGGACGACGACGGCTGGCGCTGGGCCCTGGCCATCGGCGCGGTGCCGGCGGTCTACGCCGTCGTCGTGCGGCGCGCGCTGCCCGAGTCGGTGCGCTTCCTCGAGCGCCGCGGCCGGACCGCCGAGGCGGAGGCCGCCGTCCGCGAGTACGAGGCGTCCGCCGGCGTCCCGGCACCCGCGCAGCCCTCGCCGCCCGCCGTCGCCGAGCCCGCCGCGCGGGCGCGGGCGCTGTGGTCGGCGGCCCTGCGCCGTCGCACCGCGGGCCTGTGGCTCGTGTGGTTCGGCGTCAACTTCTCCTACTACGGCGCCTTCATCTGGCTGCCCACGCTGCTCGTGCAGCGTGGCTTCACGCTGACCCAGTCCTTCGGCTACGTCCTCGTCATCACGCTGGCGCAGCTGCCGGGCTACTTCGTCGCGGCCGTGCTCGTCGAGCGCTGGGGACGCCGCCCCACCCTCGCGACCTTCCTCGTCGGCTCCGCCGTGGCCGCGGGCCTCTTCGGCCTCGCGGGCTCGCCGGCGACGATCCTCGCCGCGGGCATGCTGCTGTCCTTCTTCAACCTCGGCGCCTGGGGCGCCCTGTACGCCGTGACCCCCGAGGTCTACGCGACGTCGGTCCGCTCGACGGGCGCCGGCGCGGCGGCGGGCTTCGGCCGCATCGCCTCGATCCTCGCCCCGCTGTCGGTGCCCGTGGTGCAGCAGGTCACGGGCGTCTCGTGGACGGTCTTCGGGCTCTTCGCCCTCTTCTTCCTCGTCGCCGCGGCCGGCTGCGCGCTGCTCCCGGAGATGCGCGGCCGGGCCCTCGAGGAGGAGCTCCCGGAGCCCGCCCACCCCCTCGCCCGCACCTCCTGACCGCCCCGCCCGCGCTCCGGCGCCCTCTCGACCCCACGTCCGGCGTGGCGGGTCGGGAGGGCGCCGAGGTGCAGGAGACCGGGCGGTGCAGAGACGGGCCGGACGTGCCGATGACCCGGCACGTGGCACCGCACCTCCTCCTCGCCCTGTCCCTCTCCGGCTACCTCGGCGGCCTGCTCGGGCTCGTCGCCTACGGGCTCGTCAGCAGCGGCCGGCTCTCTCCCACGTCCGTCCCCGCCGTCGCCACGAGCAGCGTCGGGGCCGTCCTCATGATCGCCAGCGGCGTCGTCGTCGAGGCGTGGCCGTCGGTCGGCGTCAACGCCGTCTGGGTCGTCCTCGGCGTCGCCGGCGCCCGCCGCGCGCGAGCCGCCGCCCGCACGACCGCGGTCGACCGCACCCCGGCCGCGCCCGTCGACGCCGCCCCCGCCGCACCGCGCTGGGCCGACGACTGGGACACCGCGGCCGAGCAGCTGAGCACCGGGGCGGTCGACGTCGTCCCGGCCCCCGCCGGCGGCGACGCCGCGTGGACGGCGACCCGCCCGCTCCCCGTGCTCGACGCCGCGGGGCGCCCGGTCGCCTGAGCCGTCGCGCTCAGCCGAGCAGCTGCTCCACCGGCGTCAGCGGGAGGCCGTGCGCCGTCGCGACGCCCGGGCTCGCGAGCGCCCCGCCCGCCGTCGACAGGCCGGCGGCCAGCGACGCGTCGCGCCGCAGGGCCTCGCGCCAGCCGGAGCCGGCCAGCGCCACCGCGTACGGCAGCGTGACGTTGGTCAGCGCGTAGGTCGAGGTGTGCGGCACCGCGCCGGGCATGTTGGCCACGCAGTAGAAGACCGAGCCGTGGACGGCGAAGGTCGGGTCGTCGTGCGTCGTCGGGCGGGTGCTCTCGAAGCAGCCGCCCTGGTCGACGGCGATGTCGACGAGCACGCTGCCCGGCCGCATCCGCGCCACGAGGTCGTCGCCGACGAGCTTGGGCGCCCGTGCCCCCGGCACGAGGACGGCACCGATGACGAGGTCCGCCTCGACGACCGCGCGCTCGAGCTCGAAGGAGTTCGACATGACCGTCCGCAGCCGCCCGGCGTAGTGCTCGTCGAGGTGGCGGAGCTTGGCGATGTCGCGGTCGAGCAGCGTGACGTCCGCGCCCATGCCCACGGCGACGCGCGTGGCCGCGGCGCCCGAGACCCCGCCCCCGACGACGACGACCGACGCCGGGCGGACCCCCGGCACCCCGCCCATGAGGACCCCCCGCCCGCCCTGGCTGCTCATGAGCGTGTGGGCGCCGACCTGCGGCGCCAGCCGCCCGGCGACCTCGCTCATCGGCGCGAGCAGCGGCAGCGACCGGTCCGGCAGCTGCACCGTCTCGTAGGCGACGGCGGTGGTCCCGGCGGCGAGCAGGGCGTCCGTCAGCGGCCGGTCGGCGGCCAGGTGGAGGTAGGTGAAGAGGAGCAGGTCCTCGCGGAGGAAGCCGTGCTCGGCCTCGACCGGCTCCTTGACCTTGAGGACGAGCTCGGCCGACCACGCCTCCTCGGCGGTGGCGACGACCCGGGCACCGGCGGCCGCGTAGGCGTCGTCGGGGATCGAGGACCCGACGCCGGCCCCGGCCTGCACCAGCACCTCGTGACCGCGGCCGACGAGCTCGTGCGCGCCGCTCGGCGTCAGCGCCACCCGCAGCTCGCGGTTCTTGACCTCTCGGGGCACTCCGACGCGCACGACGCACTCCTCGCCTCGGCACCGGCGGGGCGCCGACGCACCTCCCCATCGTGGCAGCATGTTCGGGCAGGCGGCGCTGAGCCGACCGACATCGCCGGAAGAGGCCCGATGACCGCAGGACGTTCGGCCCGACCCCGTCGTCGGGAGCCCGTCGCGAACGCGGTTCGGGACCACCTCGACGACGTCGACGCCGAGGTGGTGCGCCTGCTCCTCGCCGACGCCCGCACGCCCAACAACGCCGTCGCGCGCGCCGTGGGCGTCGCGCCGTCCACCGCCCTGGCGCGCACGGCGGCGCTGCGCGAGCGCGGCGTCATCACGGGCGCCCGCGCCGAGGTCGACCCGGGCCGCGTCGGGCTCGGGCTGCGCGCCCTCGTGTCGGTGCGCCTCGGCACCCACGACACCGCCGACATGCAGGCCTTCGTCGAGGGGCTCGCGGCCCTGCCCGGCGTCCTCGACGTCTTCTTCCTCGCGGGGCGCGACGACTACCTCGTGCACCTCGTCTCGCCGGGCTCCGACGCCCTGCGCGAGCTCGTGCTCACCTCGTTGTCGAGCCACCCGCTCGTGCAGCACACCGAGACCTCGCTCGTCTTCGAGCACCGGCCGGGCAGCGACCCGCTCGGGCTCGGCGCCGCGGCCGGCTGAGCCGCGCGTCAGGCGCCGGTGCTGCCCCGCGCCACCAGCCGGGACGGCGCGGCGACCGCGCGCGGCGGCAGCTCCGGGTCCGCGAGGCGGGTGACGAGCAGGCGCACCGCCTCCCGCGCGACGACGCCGCGGTCGATGGCCACGGTGGAGAGGCCCGGCGAGGAGAAGGCGCTCTCCGCGACGTCGTCGACCCCGACGACCGCGACGTCCTCCGGCACGCGCACGCCCTCGGACTGCAGGCCGCGCAGCACGCCGAGGGCGAGCGCGTCGTTGAGGGCGAAGACGGCGTCGACGTCCAGCCCGGCGCGGCGGTCGCGGGCGAGCGCCCGGCCCGCCTGCGCGCCGTCCTCCCGCGTCCAGTCGTGCACCGCCCGGCGGAGGGCGGGGTCGGCCGCCACGGCGTCGAGGCCCGCCGCGGCGAGCGCCGCCGCCCACCCCTCCAGGCGCTGGGACGCGGTGTCGTGCAGCGTGTGCTTGAGCCCGACCACGGCCACCCGGCGGCGCCCGACGGCGAGCAGGTGCTCGGTGGCCGTCCGCGAGACGGCGACGGAGTCGATGGAGACGCGGTCCACCGGCACGCCGTGCGCGTGCTCGCCGAGCAGCACCATCGGCGTGTGCGGGAGGGCGACGAGCTCGTCGGCCGACATCTCCAGGGGCGAGAAGATGAGGCCGTCCGCGAAGCGCGTGGGCAGGCCCGCGGCCACCTCGCGCTCCCGCTCGACGTCCCCCTCGGTCTGCTCGACGGCGACGGTGAGCCCGTGCTCCCGGGCCGCCCGGACGACGAGCGCGGACAGGTCCGCGAAGTAGGGCATGTCGATCCCGGGGACCGCGAGCGCGACCATGCCGGTGCGCCCCTGCCGGAGCTGCCGCCCCGCCGCCGACGGCCGGTAGCCGAGCGCCCGCACGTGCTCGAGCACGCGGTCGCGGGTCTCGGGCCGCACGTGCGCGTAGCCGTTGACGACGTTCGACACGGTCTTCGGGGAGACGCCGGCCGCGAGCGCGACGTCGCGCACCGTCGTCGGTCGCCGCGCTGCCACGCGCCGCAGCATGCCCGACGCCCGCGCCGCCGTGCTCGCCCGCCCGGCAGTCGGTCGCCCGTCGGCCCTTGACACGAGCCGGGGCCCGGGTGGCACTCTCTACATCGTTGTAAAGGCAAAGGAGCCGAGCATGACGAGAGCACGCCCGGCCCGCGTCCCCGCGGGCCCCTCCCTCAGCCGCCGCTCCCTGCTGCGCGGCGCGGCCCTCGGCGCGGGCGGCCTCGGCGCCGCCTCGCTCGCCGGGTGCGGCGCCGTCGGCAGCAGCGGCACCACCCCGCTCGCCTTCTGGAACTTCTTCACCGGCGGCGACGGCGAGCGCATGGTCGACCTCATCAACAGCTACCGGGACGAGGCGCCCGGCGTCGACGTCACGGACACGACGCTGCTGTGGGGATCGCCGTACTACACGAAGCTCGCGATGGCCTGCGAGGGCGGCCGCGCGCCCGACCTCGCCAGCCTCCACGCCTCGCGCCTGGCCACCTTCGGCCAGGAGCTCGTGGACCCGTGGGACACCGACGAGCTCGCGGCCCGCGGCATCACGATGGACCAGTTCCCGACGCCCGTCGTCGAGCGCGTCACGGTGGACGGCCAGATCAAGGCGCTCCCGCTCGACACGCACCCGCTCGTGCTCTTCTACAACACCCGCGTCTGCGAGGAGGCGGGCCTCCTCGCCCCCGACGGGTCCCTCGCCCCGCTCGACTCGGCCGAGGCGTTCCTCGACGCCGGGCGGCGCGCGGCCGAGGTGACCGGCGTCAACGGCGTCGCCTACGGCACCGGCGACGCCCTCGCGAGCTTCATGCTCTTCTGGTCGCTCTTCCGCCAGCTCGGCGGCGAGATGGAGCTGCCCGACGGCGGCCCCGCCGAGGTCGACCGCGACGCCGTCGTCGAGGCCATGGCCTTCGTGCAGACGATGTGCGACGGGACCATCGCCTCCCGCACCCAGGACGGGCCGGGCGCGCCGGCCGCCTTCGCCGGCGAGCAGGCCGGCTTCCTCCTCATCGGGCCGTGGGAGGTCATCACGGCGCAGAACGCGGGCATCCCGTTCTCCATGACGCAGTTCCCGGCGCTCTTCGGGGACACCCCGTACGTCCGCGCCGACAGCCACAGCCTCGTCCTGCCCACCCAGGCCGCCACGGACCCCGAGGTCCGCGCGGCCGCCTACGACATGGCGGCGTCCATGCTGAAGAACAGCCTCCTGTGGGCCGAGGGCGGGCACATCCCCGCCCTCTCCGCCGTCGCGGAGAGCCCCGAGTACCTGGCGCTCGAGCCGCAGTCGAACTACCGCGGTGCCGCCGAGGTCGCCGAGTTCGACCCCTCCGCCTACTTCGCGGGGTCGGGCTCGACCTTCATGTCGCGCGCCGGCCAGTCGCTGCAGGGCGTCGGGTCCGGCGCCCTCACCCCCGAGCAGGGGGCGGACGACCTCATCGGCTGGGTCGACGAGCAGCTCTCGCTCGGCAGCCCCGTCCGGAGCGCGCGGTGAGCGCCGTCGGCAGCGCGGCCCAGACCACCGTGCCCGCCCCCGGGGCGGTCCTCGACGGCGACGCCCCCGGCGGCGTCCGGCGCCGGCGCGGCCCCTCGCTGACGACGAGCCGCGGCGGCTTCTGGTTCGTCCTGCCCTTCCTCGTCGTCTACGCCCTCTTCACGCTCTGGCCGATCGTCTACGGCCTCGGCATGAGCTTCTTCGACACGAGCCTCATCAGCGGCGGCGCGCAGTTCGTCGGGCTCGACAACTACGCGCGGCTGCTCGGCGACGGCGAGGTCTGGCGGACGCTCGGCATCACGCTGCTCTTCACGCTGCTGTCCACGGTGCCGCTCGTGCTCATCTCGCTGGGGATGGCGCTGCTCGTGCACACCGGCACGCGGGGGCAGTGGTTCTGGCGCTTCGCCTACTTCGCGCCCTTCCTGCTGCCGGTCGCCACCGTCGTCCTCATCTGGCAGTGGCTGTTCCAGGGCGACTTCGGTCTCGTCAACGGCGCGCTCGGCCTCGTGGGGCTGCCCGACGTCGGCTGGCTGTCCGACCCCGCGGTCGGCCTCTGGTCGGTGGTCGTCCTCACGGTCTGGTGGACCGTCGGCTTCAACTTCCTGCTGTACCTCGCGGCGCTGCAGGCGATCCCGCAGACCGTCTACGAGGCGGCCGCCATCGACGGCGCCGCCGGGTGGCGGCGGCTCGTCTCCATCACGCTGCCGCTGCTCAAGGTGACGACCGGGCTCGTGCTGACGCTGCAGGTGCTCGCGTCGCTCAAGCTCTTCGACCAGGCGTACATCCTCTACGGCGGCTCCGGCGGCCCGGGCGGCGTCGCGGCGCCGGTCCTGCAGTACGTCTACGACACCGGCTTCGTGAACTACCGCCTCGGCTACGCCGCTGCCATCTCCTACGTCTTCTTCCTCATCATCATCGTCGTCTCGCTGGTCCAGGCCGGCATCAGCCGCAGGAGGAGTGCCTGATGGCCGCCACCAGCACCGGCGTGGACGTCGCGCGCCCCGACGCCCCCCGCCCGCTGCGGAAGAGCCGCGAGGGCGTCTCCCGCGCCCAGCAGGCGTCGCTGCTGACGCGCAGCGCGATCGCGACGGCGCTGGCCGTCCTCGCCGTCGCGTGGCTCGCGCCGCTGTTCTGGGCCCTCGTCACGTCCCTCAAGTACGAGGCCGACACGACGACCGTGCCGCTCGAGCTGGTGCCCGAGGCCGGCTTCACCCTCGACGCCTACCGCTCGGTGCTCTCGAACGACAACCTGATCACGTGGTTCGTCAACAGCACCGTCGTCACGCTCGTCGTCACCGCGCTGACGCTCGCGCTGTCGACGACGGCGGCGTACGGCTTCTCGCGCACGAGCTTCCGGGGCCGCGGGCTCCTGTTCGGCCTCGTCGTGGCGGGCATCATGGTGCCGCCGCAGATCCTGCTCGTGCCGCTGTACCAGCAGGTCCTCGCCATGGGCCTGGCCGACACCTACGCGGGGATCATCCTCCCGCAGCTCGTGGTGCCCGCCATGGTCTTCATCCTCAAGAAGTTCTTCGACGGCATCCCCCGCGAGCTCGAGGAGGCCGCGCGGGTGGACGGCGCCGGCACCTTCCGGATCTTCTGGCAGGTCGTCATGCCGCTGTCGCGCTCGATCGTCGCGGCCGTCGGGATCTTCGTGTTCATCGGCGCCTGGAACAACTTCCTCTGGCCGTTCATCATCATCAGCGACCCGGACCTCATGACGCTGCCCGTCGGGCTCGTGCAGGTCCAGTCGAGCTTCGGCGTCCGGTACGCGCAGGTCATGGCCTCCGCGCTCCTCGCCGGGCTGCCCCTCATCGTCATCTTCATGCTGTTCCAGCGGCAGATCGTCCGCGGCGTCGCGACGACCGGCCTCGGCGGCACGTGAGCCCTTGCCCTCCCCGCCCGACCCGCACCCCACCGGAAGGACTCCCGTGCCCCACGCACGCCTGACCCTCGACCCCGACTTCGTCGTCGGCCCCGTCCCGCACCGGCTCTTCGGCTCGTTCGTCGAGCACATGGGCCGCTGCGTCTACACCGGCATCTTCGAGCCGGACCACCCCACGGCCGACGGGGACGGCCTGCGGGGCGACGTCCTCGAGCTCACGAAGCAGGTCGGCCCGACCGTCGTCCGCTACCCGGGCGGCAACTTCGTCTCGGGCTACGACTGGGAGGACGGCGTCGGCCCGCGCGACCAGCGGCCCCGCCGGCTCGACCGGGCGTGGCGGACGATCGAGACGAACCAGTTCGGCCTCGACGAGTTCGCCACGTGGGCCGAGCGCGTCGGCACCGAGGTGATGATGGCCGTCAACCTCGGCACCCGGGGGATGCAGGAGGCCTGCGACCTCCTCGAGTACGCGAACCACCCCTCCGGCACCCGGCTCTCGGACCTGCGCCGCAGCCACGGCCGTCAGGACCCGTACGGCATCACGCTGTGGTGCCTCGGGAACGAGATGGACGGCCCCTGGCAGACGGGCCACAAGACGGCGCACGAGTACGCCCGCCTGGCCGCCGAGACCGCCCGCGCGATGCGCACCGTCGACCCGTCCGTCGAGCTCGTCGCCTGCGGCAGCTCGGGCCGCGGGATGTCGACCTTCGGCGAGTGGGAGCGCGTCGTCCTCGAGGAGACCTACGACGACGTCGACTACATCTCCGCCCACGCGTACTACGAGGAGAGCGACACCGGCGACCAGACCTTCGCCGACTTCCTCGCCTCGGCGAAGGACATGGACGCCTTCGTCGAGGAGGTCGTCGCCACGGCGGACGCCGTCCGCGCCCGCGGCCGCCACAAGAAGCACATCGGCATCAGCTTCGACGAGTGGAACGTCTGGTACCAGACGCGCTGGAACGCCAGCGACCGCGCGAGGTCGCTGACGGCGTGGGACGTCGCGCCCCGCGTCATCGAGGACGAGTACTCGGTGACGGACGCCGTCGTCGTCGGCACGCTGCTCAACTCGCTGCTGCGGCACGGGGACCGGGTGGCCGTCGGCGCGCAGGCGCAGCTCGTCAACGTCATCGGGCTGCTGCGCAGCGAGGAGGGCGGGCCGGCCTGGAAGCAGACCATCGCCCACCCCTTCGAGCAGGTCCGCCACCGCGCGACCGGCGACATCCTCGACGTCCGCACCCGCGGCGACCGGATCTCCACGGCCCGCTTCGACGACGTCGACCTCGTCGACGCCGCCGCGACGTGGGACCCGGCGGCGCGCGCGTCGTCGTCCGCCGGCGAGGGCGTCCTCAGCCTCTTCCTCGCCAACCGCGACGAGCACGAGGCCGCCACCGTCGAGGTGCCGCTGCGCGCCTTCGGCGACCTGCGCGTCGCCGAGGCGCTCGTCCTCGCGGCCGGCCCCGGCCAGGACCGGTACACGACGAACACCGCGGAGGCGCCCGACGCCGTCGGGATGCGCCCGCTCGAGGGCGTCGAGGTGGCCGACGGCACGGCGCGGCTCACGCTGCCGCCGCTGTCCTGGGCCGTCGTCCAGCTGGCCGCCGCCGGCGCCTGAGCACCCGGCCGCCGCAGGGGGACGCGCGCCCCCTGCGGCGGCTGGCACCATCCGACCCGTGAGCACCCCCGTCCCGGCCCGCGCGCCGGTCATGACCGACGTCGCGCGTCGCGCCGGCGTCTCGCACCAGACGGTGTCGCGGGTGCTCAACGGCCACCACAGCGTCCGCCCCGAGACCCGCGAGCGGGTCGAGGCGGCCATCGCCGAGCTGGGGTACCGGCGCAACCGCGCCGCCCGCGCGCTCGTGACCCGGCAGACGCTGACCCTCGGCGTCGTCGCCTCCAGCGCCCCGCTGCACGGGCCCTCGAGCATGCTCGCCGCCGTCGAGCGGGCGGCCCACGGCGCCGGCTACGCGACGATGATCGCCTCGGCCGACGGCACCGGGCGCGAGGAGGTCCTCGAGCGCCTCGCGCAGGTCTCCGACCGCGGGGTCGACGGCGTCGTCGTCACCGCCCCGCTGCACGAGCTGCCCGACCTCGCCGAGCACCTGCCCGTCGGCCTCCCCGTCGTCTGCGCGTCCGGCGCGCCCGTCGACGGCGTCCCCACCGTCCACGTCGACCACCGCGGCGGCGCGCGCGCCCTCGTGCGGCACCTGCTGGACCTCGGCCACACCGAGGTCCGCCACGTGGGCGGGGCCGCCGGCTGGTGGGAGTCGGAGGGGCGCGCGGCCGGGTACGAGGACGAGATGGAGGCCGCGGGGCTCGAGCCCGCGCCCGTGCTCGCGGGCGGCTGGTCGCCCGCGGAGGGCTACCGCGCGGGCCTCGAGCTCCTCGCGGACCGGACGGCCACCGCCGTCGTCGCGCCGAACGACCACTCCGCGCTGGGGCTCCTGCTGGCCCTGCGCGAGCACGACGTCGACGTCCCGGGGCGGCTGTCGGTCACCGGGTTCGACGACGTCCCCGAGGCCGCGTACCTCCAGCCGCCGCTGACGACGGTGCGCCAGCACTTCGCCCGGGTCGGCGAGGTGGCGGTGGAGATGCTCCTGGCCCGCCTCGCCGACGCGGCCTCCCCCGTCGAGCACCGGGTCGTGGCGCCGGACGTCGTCGTGCGCCGCAGCACCGCGGCCGCGCCGACGGCCTGACCCCGCGGGGCCGGGCCGTCGACGGCGTCGGTCAGCCCTCGACGACGGCGCAGGCCGCGCGGCCGCCCGAGTCGCCCGTGCGGAGCGTCTCGTCGTCGGGGCCGTCGGGCGCGTAGCGCTCGGGGATGTTCGCGAAGTTGTCCGGCCCCTCGTGGACCATGACGGCGCTGCCGTCGGCGTCCTGTAGGTCGGCCAGCGTGAAGGCGTCCGTCATGACGGTGAGGCTGCCCGTGCCGTCCTCGCCGACGAGGAGGGACGGCAGGTCCCCGGTGTGGGCGCCGTGGTCCTCGCCCTCGGCGGCGAGGTGGCCGCCCGCGGAGAGGAAGGCGCCGGTCGTCGTCGGGTCGGTGGGCGACGCGCTGTCGGGCTCGCACAGCCCCGTCTCGTGGACGTGGAAGCCCTTGAAACCGGGCTCCTGGTTCTCGACGGTGACGTGGATCTCGAGGTGACGGTCCTCGGACCCGCCGGACCCCTGCATCTCCGTCATCTCGACGGTGCCGACCTGGGTGCCGCCGGGGCTCATGAGCATGACCTCGAGGTCGGCGTCGGTCTGCTCCTCGGTGGAGCCGGCGGAGCCGGCCCCCTCCCCGGCGCCCTCGGGCGACGTCTCGTCGTCGGCCGAGCCCTCGGTGTCCCCGCTCGTGCCGTCCTCGGCGGCGCTGTCCTCGGCGCTGCCCTCGCTCGCGGCGATCTCGTCGGCCTCGGCGGGCGAGACGTCCGGCGCTCCGGCGCAGGCGGTGAGGACGAGCAGGGGCAGGCAGGCGGCGACGGCGAGCGTGCGGCGCACGGGGGCCTCCTCAGGTGGGGACGACGGTCACGGGCAGGCGCCAGTCTCACCGCCCGTGGCGGGTCGCGCCCGGTGGGACGGGCCTGGGGTGGCGCCCCGGCGACGGCTGCGCCGAGCACCCGCTCCACGTCGCGACGTGGCTCGCGCGCCGAGGAGGTGCGCGCGTCGATCTGACGGCGGACCGTCACATCGACGCGCAGACTCCCGGGACGCCGAGAGCCGGCGCCCCGTGGGGGCGCCGGCTCTCGGAGGTGGTGCGGGGGCTCAGTGGCCGGTGACGTCCTTGGTGGCGTCCTTGGCCTTCTCCGTCTGCTGACGGGCCGCGCCCATGCTCTGGTCCTTCTGGCCCTGCGCGGTCAGCTCGGCGTCGTCCGTCTTCTTGCCGACGAGCTCCTCCGCCTTGCCGACGGTCTGCTGGACCACGTTCTTGATCTTGTCGCCTGCCGACATGCTGCCTCCTCGGTCGTCACCAACTGGTACGCCGTAAACGGTAGGCAGAGGAGGCCGCTCGCGCGCGGCGAGAGGGCGCGGTCGGCACGACGCCCCGCCCACCGCAGCGGTGGACGGGGCGTCGACGGCCTCGGGCTCAAAAGCCCATGGCCAGCCGGTGGTAGGCGGCGTTCCAGCGCAGCTCGTCGCGGAAGCGGCGGGCCGTCGTCTGCCCGTCGATGACGGCGAGCTCGACGCCGAGGGCCTCGGCGAGGTCGGCGACGGCGTCCGTCCCCAGCGCCGAGGACAGCACCGTGTGGTGGGGGGCGCCCGCGTGCAGCCACGACTCGGCGGAGGTCCGCAGGTCCGGCTTCGGCTCCCACACGGCCCGGGCGACGGGCAGGTTCGGCAGCGGCTCGTCGGGCTCGACGACCTCGACCTCGTTGAGCGTGAGGCGGAACCGGTCGCCCATGTCGCTCATGCCGAGGATGACCGCGGGGCCGGGGACGGCGTCGAAGACGAGCCGCACGGGGTCCTCGCGGTCACCGATGCCGAGCGGGTGGACCTCGCACGACGGCGTGGCCGCGGCGATCGAGGGGCAGACCTCGAGCATGTGCGCGCCGAGGATCTTCTGCTTCCCCGGGCGGAGCTCGTAGGTGTAGTCCTCCATGAAGGAGGTGCCGCCGGGCAGCCCCTCGGCCATCGCCTTGAGGGTGCGCAGGAGGGTCGAGGTCTTCCAGTCGCCCTCGCCGGCGAAGCCGTAGCCCTCGGCCATGAGCCGCTGGACGGCGATGCCGGGCAGCTGGCGGAGACCGCCGAGGTCCTCGAAGTTCGTCGTGAAGGCGCGGAAGCCGCCGTCCTCGAGGTAGGTCCGCAGGCCGACCTCGATGCGGGCGGCCTCGCGCAGCGAGTCGTGCCGCTCGGCGCCGCGGCGCAGCTCCGGCGCGACGACGTAGGTCTGCTCGTACTCGTCCGCCAGCGCGTCCACCTGCGCGTCCGTGGCCTCGGCGACGGCGCCGACGAGCGCGTTGACGCCGTAGGCGTTGACCGTGACGCCGAGGCGGGACTGCGCGTCCACCTTGTCGCCCTCGGTGACGGCGACGTCGCGCATGGTGTCGCCGAAGCGGGCGAGGTGCAGCGACCGGAGCTCGGCCCGGCCGACGGCGGCCCGGACCCACGCGCCCACGCGTGCCGTCACGGACGGGTCGGAGACGTGGCCGACGACGGTGGTGCGGGGGACGCCGAGGCGCGACTGGATGTACCCGAACTCGCGGTCGCCGTGCGCGGCCTGGTTGAGGTTCATGAAGTCCATGTCGAGGCTCGCCCAGGGCAGGGCGGCGTCGGCCTGGGTGTGCAGGTGCAGCAGCGGCACGTCGAGGACGTTGAGCCCCGCGATCCACATGCGCGCCGGCGAGAAGGTGTGCATCCACGCGACGAGGCCGATGCAGGCGTCGTCGGCCGAGGCCTCTCGGGCGAGGCGGAGGATGGCGTCGGAGCTCGTGAGGACCGGCTTCCACACGACGCGCACGGGCACGTCGGAGGACGCCCCCAGCTCGTCGGCGACGCGGCGCGACTGCTCGGCCACCTGCTCCAGCGTCTCGGGGCCGTACAGCCCCTGGCTGCCGGTGACGAACCAGACCTCGCGGGTCTCGAGCGCGGACCTCATCGGGATGCCTCCTCGGCGGTGGTGCCGGCGCCGGCGTCGGCGCCGGCCCCCGGGGCGGACGGCGCAGCGGGGCGCTGGCCGTAGACGTTCTGGTAGCGGTCGTAGAGGCTGTCGACCGCGTCCTGGGGGATCGGGACGGTCTCCCCCAGCTGGCGGGCGATGTGGACGGAACGGGCCACGTCCTCGCACATGACGGCGGCCTTGACGGCTGCCTTCGCGTCCTTGCCGATCGTGAAGACGCCGTGGTTCTGCATGATGACGGCCTTGGAGCGGTGGCCGGTGAGCGTCTCGACGACGCCGCGGCCGATGTCCTCGCCGCCGATGAGCGCGAAGGGCCCGAGCGGGATCGGGCCGCCGAACTCGTCCGCCATCGCGGTGAGCACGCAGGGGATCTCCTCCGCGCGGGCGGCCCACGCGCACGCGTAGGTCGAGTGCGTGTGCACCTGGCCGGCCACCTCGGGCATGTGGCGGTAGACGTAGGCGTGCGAGCCCGTGTCGGACGACGGCTGCTGGGCCGGGTCGACGGCCTCGCCGTCGAGCGTGCACAGCACCATCGACGCCGCGTCGAGGTCGTCGTAGGACAGCCCCGACGGCTTGATGAGGAAGAGGTCGGCGCCCAGCACCCGCGCGGACACGTTGCCGCCCGTCCAGACGACGAGCCCGTTGCGCACGAGCTCCGCGTGCAGGACGACGAGCTGGTCCCGCAGGCGGGCCACCTCGCGGCGGACCTCCTCGGGCAGGTCGCGGTCCGTCGCCGGCACCGCCCGCCCGTCCTCGTGCTGGTCGGTGCTCACGCGCCGCTCCCGTCCCGGCCCCGCGGCCGTCGTCGTCCGTCCTGCCCCCGGCTCGACCGCCCGGAGCTCCTGCCGACGGCACCCGACGTCCTCGTCGTGCCGCGCGCAGGCATGTTAACGCTCACGGTGGAGTGAGGTCCACCACGTCCCCGCTCGGCTCCCCCGCTCGTCTTGCCAGGGGCCCGTCCGTGCCGGAGAGTTCGGTGCACAGAAACCCCCCGCGGGTGGGTCGTGGACGCGAGACGGAGGCCGGCATGTACCTCGAGCAGCGCAACCGCCGCGGTGCCGCCCTGGCACCGGTCACGACCGCCGCCGCGACGATGGTGCTCGCCGCCGTCGCCGCCCTCGTCGTCGCCGCGAGCGGGCCCTCCGTGGCCGCCGCCGCGCTCGTCGTCGTCGCCCTCCTGGCCCTGGGCGTCGCCCGGGCCACCGCACCGCGCGCCCTCGCGTGGTGGCAGCGGCCGGCCCCGCCGGCCCGCCGGCTCCGCTGAGGAGCCCCTCTGTCCACGCGTGCGCCTCGGCGGTCCTCGTCGAGGTCGCTGACGGCGTCGACACCTGACCGTCGCCCGGCCCGCTCGCTGGCGAGGTCGCCCGTAGTGCCGACTTCGGCAGCGAAGTCGTGACGCAGGGCCCCCTCTCACCGACTTCGGCAGCGAAGTCGTATCGCAAGGCCCCGCCCAACGACTTCGGCAGCGAAGTGGGGAGACCGAGCCCCCTCCCGCCGACGTCGGCAGTGAAGTCGTGACGCAGGGCCCCCTCTCACCGACTTCGGCAGCGAAGTCGTGACGCAGGGCCCCCGCCCAACGACTTCGGCAGCGAAGTCGGGAAGCAAGGCCCCCGCCCAACGACTTCGGCAGCGAAGTGGGGAGACCGGGCCCCCTTCCGCCGACGTCGGCAGCGACGCGGGACAGGCGGGGGCCACGTGCGCGGGCGCCTCGACGGGCTCCGTGCCGGGACCCCGCGTGGACGGGCGGGACCGCCCGCCCGTCCCTACCCTCGGCCTGTGGTGCTGTGGCTCACCGGAGCGGCGCAGCTCGCCGAGGACGTCGCCGACGAGCTGTGGGACCTGCTGCCCGGGGCACGGCTGGTCGACGTCGGTCCGCTCGCCACCGCCCTCGACGGCGCGGACGACCTCGAGGCGTCCCCCGGCTGGCGGGCGCTGACGGCCACCGCCGCCGCCGAGCTCATGGCCTGGCGCAGCGAGCGCCTCGTCGTCGCCTGCCCCCTCGCCGACGAGCGGGCGTGGGCCGTCGTCGAGGCGGCCCTGCTCCGCGCCGGCCTCGACGCCGTCCTCGTGGCGATCCTGCCCCCGGCGTCCGGGGACGAGACGGGGGACGGGCGGACCTGGTGGCCGGTGGCGCGGGCCGACGTCCTCCTCGACCCGTCCGAGCGGTCCGCCGCGGCGCTCGCCGCCGACGTCACCGCGGCGCTGGGCACCGGCGCCGTCGCACGCTGACCGCGCGCTCGCCCACGGCCCTCGGAGCACGACGACGGCCCCGGCGCAGCGCGCCGGGGCCGTCGTCGTGGAGCGGGTGCGTCAGAGGCCGAGCTTGCCGGCGAGGCCGCCGCCCCCGCCGCCGAGGAGCTCCTGCCGGTCGACGCCGAACTTCTGGAGGAGCCCGGCGTGCTGGTCGGTGTCCACCTGGTCCGGCAGCTCGGAGTCGGCCTGACCGGCCTTCTCGCCGCCGACCTTGCTCTTGATGAGGTCGATGACCTGCTGCTTGGGGATCTGCACGATGTGCCTCCTGCTGCTTCCGCGGTGCGGGTGGGTGGTGGCGGGCGCGGCGTCAGCCGCGGCCGGCGTCCTGCTCGACCTCGACGACCTCGCGGGAGAGGTCGACGGTGACGGGCGTCGTGCTCTCGACCCGGCGGGCGCGGACGGTGACGCGCTCCACCGGGCGGGTCTCCGTCGTGACGACGGGGACCTCCTCGTGGAGGACGACGACGACCTCCTCGGGCTCGCCGAGGTCCGTCGTCGCGGCCGCGCGCGCCTCGTCCTCGTCCACGGGGACGCGCTCGACGACGAGCTCCTGGCGCCGCACCTCGACGTCCACGCGGACGACCTCGGTGACGACGCGCGTCCGGACCCGCACGCGCTCGACGGGGACCCGGACGAGCCGGGAGACGGCCCGCTCCTCGGAGACCGTGACCACGGCCTCCGAGGGGCGGGACGCGTCCTGCACGGTGCTCAGCGCCGGTCGGTGCCGGTCGTGCCGGTCGTGCCCGTGGTGGTGTCGCCGTCGACCTCGATCTCCTCGCGGCGGACGTCCGTGGACACGCGCTCGGTGTCGGTGACGGTCTCGGTGCCGAGGCGGACGCGCTCGACGGCCTCGACGTCCTTCTCGACGACGGGGCGCTCCTCGTGCAGCGTCACCTCGTGCTCCTCCTCGGTGAGGTCACCGCCGGAGTAGGCGTCGCCGCGGTTGGCGTCGGTGATCGGCTCGCGCTCGACGACGACCTCCTCGTGGCTCACGGGGACGTCCTGCGTGACGCGCTCGGTGACGACGTGCTTGCGCAGGCGCGCCCGGCCCGACTCGCGGGTCTGGGTGCCGAAGGAGGCGTGCTCCTCGGAGCGGGTCATGGCGTCGTCGGTGTTCGGGCCGCTCGTGTCGTGGCCCGTGCCCGCGGTGCCGGCCTCGCCGGTCGTCCCGGACGTGCCCGCGGCGGCCGCGGTGCCGACGCCGGCAGCGGTGCCACCGGTCGCGGCGCCCGTCGTGCCGGTGCCCGTGCCCACGCCGCCGCCGTTCTCGCCGGAGGAGTAGCCGCCGGTGCCGGAGAAGTCGCCGGTGGACCCGACGGACTCGCCGGTGCCCGAGCCGGCGCTGCCGGCCGTCGTCGTCGTCTGGGCCGTGTGGCCGGAGGTCAGGAGGCCGCCGCCGTCGCTGCCGCCCTGGACGCCCGAGGCGCCGCCGACGCCGTAGTGCGAGTACAGGCGCTCCTCCTCCTCGGGGGAGAGCTCGGCGTCGGTGTCGAGGCGCGGGGCGTCCTTGACCTGGTCCTTGCTGTAGGAGACGCGGATCTCGTCGCCCTCGAGCGTGGCGTCCGCGAGGGGCACGAAGGACTCCGACGTGCCGAAGAGGCCCGTCTTGACGGTGACCCAGCTGGGGGCCTGCGTGTCGTCGTCCAGGTAGACGTTGCCGACGGAGCCGATCTTGCCGTCGGTGCTGGAGACGACGGTGGCGTCGTAGAGGGCCGAGATCTGGTCAGCGGTGATCGTGGGCACGGTGTGCTCCTCGTCATGGGTGAGCAGCGGTCGCTGCGCGTGACCACCCGGTGCGCGGCGGGCGCCGCGTCTCGCCGGGGGGTTGCCCGCCGTGACGGCGGGGCAGGGACGCGCGGTCTCGGCGTCCGGTGGCACCACGATGGTCACGCCCGGGTCACATCGCCACCCGAAACGACGACGTGCCGCACGACGCCCTGCGTCGCGCGGCCCGTCGGCCGGCACCCGGTCGCTCAGATGGCGTTGGCGCGCTCCAGGTCGTCGGCGAAGTCGACCTCGACGACGCCGAAGGCCGAGATGTCGACGGCCCGCACGCGCATGCCCTCGAGGGCGATGGCGTCCTCGATGCCCTTCTCGAAGTAGTCCTGGTCCCCGGCGGCGGCCAGGTGGCGCACGAGGACCTCGCGGTCGCCGGCGCTGACGTAGTTGATGCCCACGGCCTCGCCGAGCCCGCCGACGACCTGCTTCGACAGGGCGCTGATGTGGCCCGAGTCGTCGAGGAGGTACTTGACCTCCTCCTCCGCCACGCGGGCGGTGTTGACCGCCACGAAGGAGCCCTCGGCCATGTGCGGGACGAGCGTGTCCAGCAGGCCCGGCGAGAAGACGACGTCGCCGTTCATCCACAGCACCCCGCCCGGCGCCGCCATCCGCAGCGCGCGCAGGAGGCTCTTCGAGGTGTTCGTCCGCGAGAACTCCTCGTTGAAGACGAAGCTCGCCTCGGACGCCGCGGCCTCGAGGAGCCGGCGCTTCTTGAACCCGACGACGATGGAGACCCGCGCGTCGTCCGCGAAGGCCCCGCTGATGTGGTCGAGCTGCTGGCGCAGGATCGTGCGCCCGTCCCGCAGGGTGGTCAGCGGCTTCGGGTGGGGGCGGCCGAGCCGGGTCCCCATCCCTGCCGCGAGGATCACCACGTTGACCGACCGGTCGTCCGCAGCACCCATCAGGTCACCTCCGCCTCTGCGCCCTCGGCGCTCACGTCCTGTACGTCGCCGTCGCTCGGCCTCCGCCGTCCGGCTCTCGGTCGCCGCCCGGTGCGGCGCCCTCGCCCTGCCGTTGTACCCCACCTCGTCAACGTGGCGGTGACGGGCGGGCGACGTCGGGGAGGCGGCGCGCCGAGCCGGGCGGCGACAGCGGTTGTCGCACAGCGCCTACCGCCAACTATGGGCGAGCCGGCACCTCAGCGCAGGAGGGCGCCCCGGACGAGGCTGTCCCCCGAGTGGGCGGGGCTCCCGTCGAGCGGCTCGCGCGACACGTCGACCTGCACGCCGTCCACGTCGAGCGCCGCGGGCGGGGCGGTGAAGGTGCCGCGCCCCCCGGCCAGCACGCCGAGGGAGACGAGGCCGCCGTCGGGGTCGAGGAGCCAGACCTCCTCGTACGCACCGGGTCCCGCACCGTCCGCAGGGTCGTCGGCACGGTCGCCGAGGTCGACGTCGACGACCGGCACGCCGTCGACCTCGCGGAGCACGGCCGTCCCGCCGGGGGCGTCGTCGGCGAGCGTCCGCAGCTCCGCCGTCGCGAGCACGTCGCCGACCGCCCCGCCCCCCGTGCCGCCGAGGCCACCGAGGCCCAGGCCGGCGAGGACGCCGACGGCCAGCAGCGCGACGGCGGCGCCCGCCGTCGCGAGGGCCCGGCCGACGGGTCGGCGGACCCGGCGCTGGACCGGCACCGCGGGCGCGGGACCGGGGGCCGGCACGGGACGGTCCCGGGCCACCTCGGCGAGGACGGCGTCGAGCACGCGGTCCGGCGGGCGGCGGAGGAGGTCCGCGGGCTCGCCCGCGCGGCCGGCGTCGACGGCGCGGCGGTCGGCCACCAGCACCGCCCGGCACCGGGCGCAGCCGGCGAGGTGCTGCTCGAGCCGGGCGTCCGCCGGCTCGCCGAGGGCGAGCCCGGCGAGCTCGTCGTCGGTCGCGTGCGCGCCGGGGGTGCGTCCGGCGTCGTCCTGCTCGCTCATCGCCCCTCACCGCCCATCGCGTCGCGCAGCCGCCGCAGCGAGCGGCGGACGTGGCTCTTCACCGTGCCCAGCGGCATTCGGAGCCGCTCGGCCACCTGGACGTGCGTCAGGCCCTCGAAGAAGGCGAGCCGCACGATCTCGCGCGCCGGCTGGTCGAGCGCCCGGAGGTGCTCGGCGACGAGGATTCGGTCCACGAGCCGGTCGACCTCGTCGTCCGGGGTGCCCGCGGGACGGGCCGGATCGGCCAGGCCCGCGACGTCGTCGGGACCGACGAGGACGGTCCGCTGCCCGCGCCGCACGGCGGCGGCGCGGGCGTCGGCGATCTTGTGGCGCGTGATGCCCACGAGCCAGGCGCCCAGCGGCCCGTCCTCCGGGCGGTAGCGGGCCCGGCCGCGCCAGGCGGCCACGAACACCTGCTGCGTGACGTCCTCGGCCTCGCCGGCGTCCCGCAGGGCCCGCAGCGCGAGGCCGTGGACGAGCGGCGACCAGCGGTCGAAGGCGCCGCGGAGCCCGTCGTCGGTCCCGGTGGCGAAGGCCTCGGCCAGGCGGACGTCGAGCGCGAGACGCTCCGCGTCCGCCCCGGCGTCGGTCATGCGCGACCCCTCGCCGTCGTCCACGGGCGCGGACGTGCCGAGGGCGGGGCGGGGGTGCCCTCCGCCGTCCTCGTCATCGACGACCACGGGGGCGACGGTAGCCAGGGGTCGCCTCCTCCGTCGGCCGGCGGTCGCCGGGGAGGCCGGGGAGGGACGGGCGGCGCGCGCTCACGCCGGCTCCGCGACGACGACGACGTTGTCCCGGTGGGCCCCGACGTCGCGCAGGTAGGGCCCGCCGCACGTGACGAGCACGAGGCGCTCGGGGCCGTCGTCGGCGAACAGCTCGGCGACGGGCAGGGCGGGCTTCTCGACCGCGGTGCGGGTGACGACGCGGTAGGCGAGGACCGAGCCGTCCGCCCGGACCACCTCGACGACGTCGTCGACCCCGAGCGCCGGGAGGTCCGCGAGGGCCCCCGGCGAGCCGTCGGCGGCGGACACGTGCCCGGCGACGACGCTCGTGCCGCGGCCGGAGCCGGGGACGGCCCCGTACCGGTACCAGGAGGTGCGGGCCACGTCCTCGGGGAGGGCCATGGCGCCGTCCGCGTCGACGCCGAGCGCGTCGACGGGGGCGACGACGCCCAGCGCGGGCACGCGGACCTCGACGGGCGCGGGGCCGCGGCGCTGCCGCTCGGCCGCCGCGGCGGGCGAGGCGTCCCGCGCGACGGCGGTGGGGGTGGCCGGGGAGGAGGCCACCGGGGCGGGCGCGGCGGGCGGCGGGGACGACGCCGACGCAGGGGGCGCGGGGAGAGCCTCCGCGGGCGGCGCCGTCACGAGCGGCGCGCCGACCGCGGCGACGTCCTCGGGCCCCGTGGCCGCCGCCCAGGCCAGCGGTGTGCCGACGGCCACGAGACCCAGCACGACGGCGGCCGCGGGCACGCGCCCGCGGCGACGGTCCCCGCCCCCGCCGGTCGCCCGCCGTCGTCCTGCCCGCACCCGCACCGCCGCACCCTCTCCCGTCCTCGACCGGCCCGCCGTCCGACCGCTCCCGACCCGGCCGCGCCGTGGGCGGCCGCGGTCCTGCCGTCCCCTCCCGGCGGGGCAGGGCCTGCCGCCGGGAGGGGCCGGGCTCAGGCCCGCTGACGCGTGCGACGCACGGTGAGGAGCACCGCGCCGCCGGCGGCGGCGCCGACCACGAGGGCGAGCGGCAGCGGGAAGCCGCTCGTGTCGTCCCCGAGGCCCGACGGCACGCCGGACGGGTCGGAGCCGAGGTCGTCGATCGTCTGGACCGCCAGCTGCAGGTTCCCCGCCTCGGCGGAGCCCCACGCGTAGACGACGGTCGAGGCGCCCTCGGCGATCGTCAGGTCCGTCGGCCCGATGGCCGTCGTGTCGGTGCCGGCGAGGTTCACCGCGGCGCTGACCGTGCCGGCGGCCGTCTCGAGGGACGCCTCGTCGGGGTTCTCCAGGTCCTCGACGACGGCCGTGCCGTCGGCGAGCACGTCCACCGCCGGCGCGGCGGCCGTGTGGCGGACCGTGAGGCGGCCGTCCCCGGCGTCGACCGCCGAGGTGTCGTTGACGAAGGGCGTCAGCACGGGGCTGCCGGCCGCGTCGAGGTGCGCCGCGACGGACACGTTCGCGCCGGCCGGGACGGACACGTCGTCGGCGCTGATGACCGGCTCCGTGGTCGAGATGTCGGCGCCCGCCGGGTAGACGGCGAGGTCGTACTCCCCCGCGGGGAGCTCGAGCGGGTCGGTGAGCGTGCCCGGCCGGAAGTCGGGGATCAGCTCGTCCCCGTTGGCGTAGACGTCGACCGGCGTGTCCGGGACGGCGTGGAGCACGGACACCGTGGCGGTGCCGGAGCTCGCGAACGCCGGGACGGCGGGCGCGAGGACGAGGGCGCCGGCCGCGACGGCGGCGAGGGCGCGGGTGGTGCGACGACGGGCGGAGGGGGTGTGGCTCATGGCTGCTCCTGCGGGTGCGGCGACGGCGCCTACGCCGTCGGGCTCGGGTGGAGGTCACGTGCACCCCCTCTTCCGCGCCACCCCCCGTGCCGGATGCACCAGTTCTGAACCAGGTCACGCGTGCGTCGTCGCCGGGACGTGAGAGCCGCGTGAGACGCGGATGAGGGAGCCGTGAGAGACCCGCTCCCCCGCTCGCCCCCGCTCCGTCCGGCTGCCACGGTCGGCCCATGAGCAGCCGCCGCGTCCTCGCCCTCGTCGCCTCCGCCCCCCTGGTCCTCGCCCTCGCCGCCTGCGGCGGGGACGACGCGACGCCCGACGTCGGCGGCCCCGTCACCGCCGCGCCGCCCGCCTCGTCGGCCGCGCCGTCGTCCGCCGCGCCCTCGTCGTCCGCGCCCTCCTCCTCGGCGCCCACGACCTCCGCCCCGCCGGTCCCGAGCACCGAGGCCCCCGTCGCGGGCGCCGGCGACCTCCCCGCGTACACGGTGGCCCGCGAGGAGCGCGACGAGGACGACGGCGTCCTCGACGTGGACCTCGACGTCGACGTCCAGGAGGTCCTCACCGAGGACCAGGTCCGCGCGCTCGTCGCCGACCTGCAGGGCACGTACACCGAGGAGGCCGTCTACGACCTCTCCGTCGACTGCGGCGTCGCCGGGCCCGAGGACGACGTGGCCGAGGCCGACTGGGCCGTCGGCGCCGCCGCGCAGCGCGAGTCGGGCCTGGCCGAGGGCGAGGTCCGGGTCGAGCTCGAGCGCGACGCGGTCTGCGGCTGACGCCGACCGCCCGGGCCGCCCCCGCGCGGCCCGGGCACGGCGGCTCCCGCCGCCGGGCGGGCCCGCGCACGCCGACCTACCGTCGGGACGTGGAGATGCGGAACCTCGGGCGCAGCGGGCTGCGCGTGTCGGCGGTCGGGCTCGGCTGCAACAACTTCGGCGGCCGGCTCGACCAGGCCGCGACGACGGCGGTGGTCGACGCGTGCCTCGAGCACGGCATCACCTTCTTCGACACGGCCGACATCTACGGCGGGCGGGGCGCCTCCGAGGAGGCCCTCGGCGTCGCGCTGGAGGGCCGGCGGGACGAGGTCGTCCTCGCGACGAAGTTCGGCATGGACATGCAGGGGGCCTACGGCGACGACTTCGGCGCCCGCGGCTCGCGGCGGTACCTGCGCCGGGCGGTCGAGGGGTCGCTGCGCCGGCTGCGCACCGACCACGTCGACCTCCTGCAGTACCACCGCCCCGACGGCGTCACCCCGCTCGAGGAGACGCTGACGGCGATGCACGAGCTCGTCGTCGAGGGGAAGGTGCGCTACCTCGGCACGTCGAACCTCCCGGCCTGGCAGGTGGCGGACGCCGCCTGGGTGGCGCGGACCGAGCACCTCACGCCCTTCGTCTCCGAGCAGTCGGAGTACTCCCTGCTGCGCCGCGGCGCGGAGGCGGAGCTCCTGCCGGCCTGCGCGGCCCACGGCGTCGGCTTCCTCCCGTACTTCCCCCTCGCCAGCGGCCTGCTGACGGGCAAGTACCGCCGCGGCGAGCAGGCTCCCGAGGGCTCGCGCCTGGCCGGTGACGCCGGTCCGTCGTGGCTGACCGACGAGGCGTACGACGTGGCCGAGGCCGTCGCCGGCTTCGCCGCCGACCGCGGCCGCTCGTCGCTCGACGTGGCGTTCGCGGCGCTGCTCGCCCGTCCCGAGGTGTCGTCCGTCATCGCGGGCGCGACGCGCCCGGAGCAGGTCGCGGCCAACGCCGCCGCCGGTGCGTGGTCGATGACGCCCGAGGACCGCGCCGCGCTCGACCAGGTGCTGCCGGGCTGACGCCGTGCCGGACGCGGTACCGGTCCCGACGGGCGACGTCGTCCGTCTCGTCGTCACCGTCGAGGTGGACGACGCGACGTGGCGACGGCGTCGTGAGGGCCGCCGCCGGCCCGACGCGTCCTTCGGGCTGCGGCTGGAGGTCGGGCTCGCCGGCGGGAGCCGGGTGCTGCTGCGCGACGACCGGGGCTGGACGATAGGCCTGCGCTCCGTCGGCGGCGCTGCCGCTCCGCTCGACGTCTGGGAGCACCTGCGGGAGGAGGACGTCCTCGCCACGGCCCTCCCCACGGCGCTCCCGGAGGTCGACCTCGAGCACCCGGGCCCCGAGGACCTCGCCGCCTACGAGGAGCTGGCCGACCTGGCCGCGGCCGCCGGCGTCGTCGTCGGCGCGGAGCACCTGCGGGCGGTCCCCCACGTCGTCGAGCCGGGGCCCCGCCTCGTCTCCGCCCTCCGACCGCCGCCCGCCGGGTGAGGCGGACCGGCCGCTGCCGGCGGGCGACGACCGGGCGGCCGGCTACTGCGTCTGCTCCGCCGCCGCGATGGCGTCGAGACGCACCTCGGGCGCGGCGGTCGCCGTGAGCGAGCGCGCCCCCGCCGCGGGCACCACCGGGTCCGCGGGCCGCCGCCGGTGCCAGTCGGTCACCGACTGGTAGGCGGCCACGACCTCGAGCAGGCGGTCCTCCTCGTACGGCGCACCGCCGAGGATCGTGCCCAGCGGCAGCGTCGTGCCGTCCGGGCGCGGGCTGCCGAGGCCGATGGGGAAGGCGATCTCCGGCAGGCCGACGACGTCGAACGGCACGGGGCTCGTCTGGAGCACGACGTCGCACTGCCGGCCCAGCAGGTCGCCGAGCACCTCCGCGAGGAAGTGGTGCTTGGCGCGCTGCCCGGTGACCCACTCGTCGCCGGACATCAGGAGGCCCTGCAGCCAGCTGAGCACCGAGACGCCGAAGAGCGTGAGGTCCTGCTGGAGCCACGGGCGGAAGGGCTCCGTCCGCTCGGGCAGCCGGACGACGTTGAAGGTGCCGGACTGCAGGTCCCAGTCCTCCGGGTACGTGACGTCGACGAGCGTGAGCCCGCGGACGCCCCGCAGCGTCGTCAGCAGCGCCTGCCGGGCGGCGAGCTCGTCGCCCGTGACGGCGAGGAAGTCCGGGGGCACGCCGACGCGCGTCCGCCGCCGCAGCGCGGCCCGTCGCCCCGAGGTGACCGGCGTCGCGGCGCGCACGAGGTCGGGCACGGCCGGCAGCCCGAGCGTCCGGGCGTCGCCGTCGTCCGGCCCCGCCATGGCCTGGAGCACCACGGCGGCGTCGAGCGCGTCCTTGGCCAGCGGGCCGACGTGGTCGCGCGTGAAGGACAACGGGATGATGCCGCGGATCGACGTCCGCCCCATCGTCGGCTTGAGGCCCGTGAGGCCCTGGGCATTCGCCGGGGCCGTGATGCTCCCGCCCGTCTGCGTGCCGAGCGACGCGAGCGCGAGCCGCCCGGCGACGGCCGTGGCGGGGCCGCTCGACGAGCCGCCCGGGCTCACCGACGGGTCCGCGGGCGTCCACGCGTTGACGGTCGTCACGACGCCGGCCGGGGTCGTGGCGCGCGTCGTCGCCAGCGGGCCCATCTGCCCCTTGCCGACGACGACGCCGCCCGCCGCCACGAGGCGGGCGCCGACGGTGCTGTCGTACGGCGGGACGAAGTCGGCGAAGATCGTCGAGTTGGCCGTCGTGGGCACGCCCGCGGTGAAGAGGTTGTCCTTCAGGGTGATCGGCAGCCCGCCGTAGGGGTTCGAGCGCCGCCGCCGGTCCGCCCGGCGGGCCGCGACGAGCGCCTCCTCGACGAGGAGCGCGTTGTGGGCGCGGTAGGTGCCCTCGAGGCGCTCGACGCGCTCGAGGTGCGCCTGCACGAGCTCGACGGCGGACAGCGTCCCGGCGGCCATCGCCAGCGCCGCCTCGACGAGCGTCAGCGTCGTCGGGTCCTCGACGGCGGTCGGGGCCGCGCCGCGCGGGACCCGCAGGCCGGACGCCGGGGCCGCCGCCGCGGGCTGGGCGGCCACCGCCGCGGCCCCGGCGCTCATCGCCGCCACGGCGGCCGACCGGGCCAGGAAGCTGCGTCGCGCCAGCCCGCGGCGCTGCTCCTCGGCCGGCGTCGTCCCGGGGACGTCGCCGACCTCCTCCGGCGGCACGGAGGTGAGGTGGTCGCCGCGCCCCGCCCCGGCGCTCATCGCCGCACCGGCCACTGCTCGGTCCACGCCGCCGTGATCGACGGGTAGAGGGAGGGCGCCGCCTCCTGCTGGGCCAGCTCCGGCGAGGGGGCGGGCGGCGTCCAGCGCGCGAGGGCCTGGAGGGCGCCGCCCTGCCGGACGCCGTCGACGAGCGGCCCGGCGAGGAAGGTGCGCAGCGAGGCGTACGCCTGCGCCTGCGTCGGCGAGCCCGTCGCGGGGTCGGGCTCGGTGGGCAGCTGGGTCAGGTCGACGCCGACGAGCGCCAGCCGCGTGCGGATGAGGGTGTCGAGCTCGGCGTCGCCCACGGCGACCGGCTCGGGGACGGGGGTGGTCATGGCCGGACCCAAGCGGTGCCGCGAGTCGGGCGGGTTGCTCGTGCGTGTCGGGTGTGTCACGTCCTCGCCGCCCGGACGAGTGGTGCGTGGCTCCCGGGGGGCGGGGAACACGCGGGCGGGTCGTACCGTTGTGCCCACCGACAGTTGAACGTTGGAACATCTAGCCGGGAGGCGACCATGCAGTTCGGGGTCTTCACGGTCGGCGACGTCACGGCCGACCCGACGACGGGGCGCACGCCCACGGAGCACGAGCGCATCACGGCCATGGTCGCCATCGCGAAGAAGGCCGAGGAGGTGGGCTTCGACGTCTTCGCGACGGGGGAGCACCACAACGAGCCCTTCGTGCCCAGCTCGCCGACGACGATGCTCGGGTTCGTCGCGGCGCAGACGGAGCGGCTGCTGCTCTCGACGTCGACGACGCTCATCACGACGAACGACCCGGTGAAGATCGCCGAGGACTACGCGATGCTGCAGCACCTCGCCGAGGGCCGGGTGGACCTCATGATGGGCCGCGGGAACACCGGCCCGGTCTACCCCTGGTTCGGCAAGGACATCCGCGACGGCATCGCGCTGGCCGTGGAGAACTACGCGCTGCTGCGCCGGCTGTGGACCGAGCACACGGTCGACTGGGAGGGCCGCTTCCGGACGCCCCTGCAGTCCTTCACCTCGACGCCGCGCCCGCTCGACGACGTCCCGCCCTTCGTGTGGCACGGCTCCATCCGCAGCCCCGAGATCGCGGAGCAGGCGGCGTACTACGGCGACGGCTTCTTCGCGAACCACATCTTCTGGCCGAAGGAGCACTTCGTCCGGCTGGTCGACTTCTACCGGCGCCGCTACGAGCACTACGGCCACGGGAGCGCGGACCAGGCGGTCGTCGGTCTCGGCGGGCAGGTGTTCGTCCGCAAGAACAGCCAGGACGCCGTCCGCGAGTTCCGGCCGTACTTCGACAACGCCCCCGTCTACGGCCACGGGCCGTCGCTCGAGGAGTTCACCGAGGGCACCCCGCTCACCGTGGGCAGCCCGCAGGAGGTCATCGACAAGACGCTGACCTTCCGCGAGCACTTCGGCGACTACCAGCGCCAGCTGTTCCTCATCGACCACGCGGGGCTGCCCCTGCCGGTCGTGCTGGAGCAGATGGAGCTGCTCGGCTCCGAGGTCCTGCCGACGCTGCGCCGGGAGCTCGACGCGATGCGGCCGGCGCACGTGCCGGAGGCGCCGACCCACGCGAGCCGGGTGGCGGCGGCGCGGGCCCGCGCGGCCGGCGCGAGCACGACGACCGACGCGACCGCCGGGGCGGTGGCCTGATGGCGACGCGCACCCTCGCGGTCCTGTCGGCCGGGCTGGGGCAGCCGTCGTCGACCCGCCTGCTGGCGGACCGGCTGTCGGCCGCGGCCGCGCGGCTCCTCGAGGCCCGGGGCCTCTCGACGACGGTCGAGGTGGTCGAGGTCCGGGACGTCGCCCGTGACCTCGCCGACCACCTCGTCGCCGGCGCGACGACGCCCGCCCTGCGCCGGGCGCTCGAGACGGTGCAGGGCGCCGACGCGCTCGTCGCCGTCTCGCCGGTCTTCGCGGCGTCGTACAGCGGCCTCTTCAAGACCTTCGTCGACGTCGTCGACCGGGACTCGCTGCGCGGGGTGCCGGTGCTCCTCGGCGCCACGGCGGGGACGCAGCGGCACTCGCTCGTCGTCGACCACGCCCTGCGCCCGCTGTTCTCCCACCTCGGCGCGCTCGTCGTGCCGACCGGCGTCTTCGCGGCGCCGGAGGACTGGGCCGGCGGCGGCGGGGACCCGCTGGCGGCGCGGGCCGACCGCGCGGGCGCCGAGCTGGCCGACCTCGTGGCGGCGCGGGCCCCGCGCCGGACGGTCGACCCCTACGACGCGGCGCCCGACTTCGCGGCGCTGCTCGCCGGGGGCCGCTGACCCCGCCCCCCACCGCGACGTGCGGCCATGTGGGCGCCCCCGGACCTCCGGAGGGCGCCACATGGCCACACGTGCGAGAGGGGACGGGGCGTCAGGGGTGGCGCAGGTGGTGGCGCAGGAAGGCGAGCGCCCCGCGCTCGTCCTCCGTCTCGCCGCCCTCGTGGCCGTTGTAGGGCCACACGACGATCTCCTTCGGCCCCGCGTAGGCGTGGAAGGCGCCGAAGACGGTCGAGGGCGGGCAGATCGCGTCCATGAGCGCCGCCGAGAAGCGGGCCGGCGCGCGGCCGCGGCGGGCCATGACGACGCCGTCCACGTGGGCCAGCGTGCGCAGCACCGCGTCGACGTGGGAGCGGTGGCGGGCCAGGTACCGCGTGACCTCGTGGAAGGGGTCCGCGTCGGTGATCGCGAGCGCCCGCGGGACGTCGCAGAGGAAGGGCACCTGCGCGACGACGGCCGCGACGTCGGGCACGAGCGCCCCCGCCGCGAGCGCCGCCGCCCCGCCCTGGCTGGTCCCCATCACGGCGACGCGCGACGGGTCGACGTCGACGCCGACGGACGGCAGCGCCCGGGCGGCGTCGACGGCGCGGGCGGCGTCGGTGAGGAAGCGCCGGTAGTACGACGTCTCGGGCGACGTGACGCCGCGCGTCATGACGCCCGGCACCTGCGGCCCGGCGGGCCCGCTGTCGGGGGTGTCACCGCGGCTCCAGCCGGAGCCCTGGCCGCGGGTGTCCACGAGCAGGTGCGCGAAGCCGGCCGACGCCCACAGGAGCCGCTCCTCGGGCTCGCCGCGGCCGCCGCCGTAGCCGACGTACTCGACGACGACAGGCAGCGGGGCGTCCCCGCGCAGCGCGGCGACGGGTCGCCGCAGCCACGCCCGGACCGGCTCGCCCCCGAAGCCGGGGAAGGTCACGTCGTGGACCTCGAGCGTCCGCAGGTCGGTCGTCACCGGCTCGGCGCGCAGCGGCCCGCCGACGGCGCGGGCCTCGGCGAGGGTCCGCGCCCAGAACTCGTCGACGCCGTCGGGGTCGGCCAGCGTGCTGCGGTGCTCCCACAGCTGCGGCTCGCTCAGGTCGGTGTGCACGCCCGCGATCCTGCCCCGCGACGCCGCCGCCCCGGGTACGCCGGACGGATGACCTCGGCGCGGCGGCCCGCTCCCCCCGCGCTCAGGCGCCGCCGCGGCGCTGCCGATGCACGGACCGGCGGCGCCCCCGCCACCGCCCGTCCCGTGCAGCAGCGCGCGGGGCGGGCCCTGCCGACCCCGCCCGCGGGAGGAGAGCCGTGACCCGTCCCGCCCGCCCGCTCGACGACGACGCCCGCGTGGCCGCGCTGGACCGCCTCGGCCTGCTCGAGGAGGCGCCCGCCGCCGACCTCGAGGCCGTGACGCGGCTCGCGCGCTTCATCACCGGCGCGCCCACCGCCTACGTCACCGTCGTCGGCGAGCACCGGCTCGACGTCGTCGCCGGCGCGGACGGCCCGGTGAGCATGGACCGCGACGACACGCCGTGCGCGCACGTCGTCGCCGAGGACCTGACGATCCACACGCCCGACGCCCGGGACGACGCCCGGCTCGCCGACGGACCGCTCGTCGACGGCCGCGAGGACACGGTGCGCATGTACGTGGGCGTGCCCGTGCACGACCCGGACGGCCTCGCCGTCGGGACCGTCTGCGCGCTCGACCAGGTCGCGCGCCGTCTCACCGACGACCAGCTGGCCGCGCTCCACGACCTCGCCGGCCAGGTCGAGCAGCTGCTCGTCCTCCGCGCCCAGCGGCGACGCCTGCTCGAGGTCCTCGCCGAGGTCGACCACCACGCCACCTACGACACCCTCACCGGGCTCGTGAACCGGCGCGTCCTCCTCGACCGCCTCGACCGGGCGCTCGCGCGGCCGGGCGCGAGCGCCGGGCCCGCCCTCTTCTTCTGCGACCTCGACGGCTTCAAGGCGGTCAACGACACCCTCGGCCACGAGACCGGCGACGAGGTCCTGCGCACGGTCGCGCGGCGGCTGCAGGCCCTCGTGCGCTCCGGCGACACCGTCGCGCGCCTCGGGGGCGACGAGTTCGTCGTCCTCTGCGAGCAGCTGCCCCCCGAGGAGCTCGACGGCCTCGCCGCCCGGCTCGCGACGGCGGCGGACCCCCTCGTCGACGACGTCGAGGGGCTCGTCCTGGGGCTGTCCGTCGGCGCCGTCGCGGCCGGCCCGGGCGACGACGCCTCCGACGTCCTCTGCGCCGCCGACCAGCGCATGTACGCGACGAAGGCCGTCCGCCGTGCCGCCCGCGCCACGGCCTCGGTCGGCGGCCCGGTCGGCGACCTGGTCGGCAGCAGCCGCTGACCGCGGACCGCCGGGTCAGCCCCGGCGGCGCGCCCCGACGAGCAGCCCGTCGTGGTCGGTGTACGTCATCGGCAGGACGACGGCCGGGCCGGCGGCGAGCGCGGCCCGTGTCCCGTAGACGTGCTGGATGCCCGGCGCCTGGGCCGCGGCGGCGTCCGTGCGGGCCCACGTGCCCGGCGGCGTGCAGGGCGCGAGCCGGTTGACGTCGCCCGCCACGAGGACGGCGCGGCGGGTTCCCTGCGCGGCGACGACGTCGGCCAGCTCGCCGCACTGCGCCTCGTTCGCGGCGCGCGCCGCGGGCGTCCCCGCCGTGGAGAGGTGGGTGACGCACGCGGTGAGGTCGTCGACCGTCGTCGCGCAGGCCCAGCGCCGCTCCTCGGCCCCGGACTGCGCCGCGTAGGGCGCCTCCTCGACGCGCACCTGCGCCTCGCGCGTCAGGACGGCGAGCCCGAAGACCCCGCGGCCCTCCGGCGAGCGGCACGGCAGCGGCGCCCCGCCGTAGACGACGACGGAGAAGGCGAGGTCGTAGCCCGTCGCCGCGGCCACGTCCTCGGCGTCGCCGCTGCAGGCCTCGGTGAGCGTGACGGCGTCCGGCGCGTGCTCCTCGACGCGCGCCACCGCCTCGGCGACGACGGCGGGGTACTGCGTGCGGCCGAAGCAGCCGGCGACGCCGGAGAGGCAGAGGTTCATCGTGAGCATCGAGGCCGAGCGGCGGGGCTCCGGCGTCGTCGCCGCCGACGCCGCCGGGGCGCCCCCCGCGAGGAGGGCCGCGGCGGCGAGGACCGCCGTCACGGCACGACGACGGACCGGCGGGCGGGGTGCGGAGGAGGTCATGGGCGCAGGGTCGGCGGCTCCCGGTGACCGGCGGGCCACGGGGGCGTGACGGGCGGGCGGCGGGCCGGTGCGGCAGCCTGGCCCGCGATGAGGGACCTCGACCGGCTGACCCCGCAGGACGCCCCCCGCGGCGTCGCCGCCGCCTACCGCGCGCAGACGGCCCTGCGCGACGCCGTCGCCGCGGTGGCGCTCCGCGTCGGCTGGCGGCCCGCCGCGCTCGTCCACCCCGGCTACGCCGTGCCCGCGGCGGACGGGCGGACGGCGGCTCGCGTCCTCGGCCGCGTCAAGGCCGCACCCCCGGGCCGCGGCCCCGTCCAGCGGGTGGGGCTGCCGGGCTGGCGGCGCTTCCTCACCGTCGACCTGCCGGACGCCCCGGTCGCCGTCGACCTCCCGGGGGCGCCCGACGGCGGCACGACCGTCCGCACCGACGCCTCGGGGCTGCTCGACGAGGTCGTCCCCCTCGACCTGCCGCCCGACGCGCCGCGCCGCCTGCCCGTGGAGCTGCGGCTGCCGGGCCGCTCGCCCGCCCGCGGCGTCGTCCACGCCGTGCCGGCGGGCGCACGGACCGGCGTCGTGTGCGACGTCGACGACACCGTCTGGATCACCGGGCTGCGGCAGCCGCTGCTCGCCGCCTGGCGCACCGTCTCGGGCTCGAGCGCGAGCCGGCACCCCGTGCCCGGGGTCGCCGCCCTGCTGCGCGCGCTGGCCGGCACGGCCGGCGACGTCCCCGTCGTCTACCTGTCCAACGGGTCGTGGAAGCTGGGCGGCCCGGTGGTCCGGTTCCTGGCCCGCCGGGGCTTCCCCGCCGGGCCGCTCCTCATGACGGACTGGGGCGTCACGCCGGAGCGGTGGTTCCGCGACGGGCAGGCGCACAAGCGGAAGGCCCTCGAGCGGCTGGCGCGGGAGCTGCCCGACGTGCGCTGGGTGCTCGTCGGCGACGACGGCGAGCACGACCCCGCGGTCTACCGGGCCTTCGCCCGGGACCACCCCGGCGCCGTCGCCGCCGTCGCGATCCGCCAGGTCGAGCGCGGGGCGCGGGCCACCGTCGACGCCGAGGGCGACGTGCCCGTCGTCGCGGCGCCCGACGGCCACCGCCTCCTCGCGCTGCTGCGCGAGCACGGGCGGGTGCCGGTCGGCCGCTGACCCCGGGGTTCCGCGCCGCCCGGCGGCACGTCGCAGCACACCGGCCGGGGCGGCGCCACCCGGCGCCGCGGACGGGGCAGGATGCGCCGCGTGCGTCCGCTCCCCGCCCTGCCCGCCGCCCTCGCCGCCGCCGCCGTCGTCGCCCCGCTGCTCCTCGGGCCGGTCGGACCGGCCGCCGCGTCGACGACGGCCCCGACGGACGGGCCGACGAGCACGGCGACCTCCGCGCCCGCGCCGACGCCGGTCCCCGGCGCCGGCCGGCTCGACGTGGCCGCGCTGCAGGAGGTCGTCGACGAGGCGGCCGACGACGACGTCCGCCTCTCCGTCGGCGTGCAGTCGCTCGGCGGCGCGACGCTCACCGACGGCCCGGTCGTGCTCGGCTCCACCGAGTCCTACTCCTCCGCGAGCCTCATCAAGGTGGCGCTCGTCGTCGCGGTGCTGCGCGCCGTCGACCGCGGCGACCTCGCCCTCGACGACACGGTCGAGGTGACGAACTCCGACGACGTGCCCGGCACCGGCGTCCTCGCCGGGTACTCCTCGCCGTACGAGGCGACGATCGGCGAGCTCTGCGGGCTCGCCATCACCGTCAGCGACAACACGGCGAGCAACGTCCTTGCCGAGGAGGTGGGGCTCGAGGAGGTCGACCGCCTCGTCGAGGACCTCGGCCTCGAGCCGACCCACATGGGCCGTCTCTTCTTCTCCGACGGGCCCAAGGACGAGAGCAACGACCTCGACGCGGCCAGCACGCTCGAGCTGCTCCGCGCCGTCCACGACGACGACGTCCTGGCGCCCGCCTCGCGCGGGCGCCTGCTCGGGTGGATGCGTCAGCAGGAGCTCGACACGAAGATCGCCGAGGAGGTCGAGGACGACGTCCAGACGGCGACGAAGACGGGCGACACCTCGCGCGTGAGCCACGCCGGCGGCTACCTGCTCGACCCGGGCCGCGAGACGGCGCTCGTCGTCCTCACCGAGACGGAGGACGGCCGCTCCCCCACGGCGGCGGCCGACCCCTACATCCAGGACGTGGCCGCCCTCGTCGCCGAGCAGGTCCTCGCCGCGCCCGAGGCGCCGGAGCCGACGACGGCGCCGGCGCCCACGACGACGCCGGAGCAGGTCGTCGCCGAGGAGGTCCGCCAGACCCTCGGCGGGGACGACGCCGCGGCCGCGGAGGACGACGGCCTCCCCGCCGCCGTCACCGGCGCCCTCACGGTCGTGGGGCTGCTCGCCCTCGTCGTCGTCGCGCTGCGGGCGCGCGTGCTCCTGAGGCAGCGGGCGCGCCGCCGCTGAGAGGCCGGCCCCGGAGCGTGTGCGCCCAGGTCGCGGTGCACCGCGTCCTGGGCGCACACGCTCCCCGGGCCGGGCGCGGGACGTCGCCGTCGGCCGACTTCTGGTCTCGACCTGTCAGATGCCGTTGACACCGAAACCGGACCATCGGTACACATCACCCACCCGGTCCGGGGGCCACCCGCCCCCTTCGCAGCTGCTCCAGCCCTCGCCTCCCCTTCACGCCACCCCTGGAGCACCCGTGCGCCTCCGCGCCCGTACCACCCGGTCCACCGTCGCCGTCGGCCTCGGCACCGCCGCCCTCCTCGCCGTCACGACCCTCCCGGGCTCGGCCGCCCCGCCGTCCGCGTCGGCCGACGCCCCGCCCGCGTGGTCGTCGTCGCTCGCCGCGGCGCAGCCGTCCGACGCCGCCTTCGCCGCCGCGGCCCCCACCTGCAGCGACACCCCGCGCAAGCTGCCCATCAACGAGTTCACCGACCACCGCGAGCTCGCCGTCGAGCTCGACCGGATCGAGGAGGTGAGCGGGGGCGCCGTCGACGTCGAGCAGGTCGGCCGCAGCAACCGCGGCCGCGAGATCTGGTCGGCCCGCGTCGGCACCGGCGAGAAGGTCGTCCTCATGACGAGCGAGATCCACGGCAACGAGAAGGTCGGCACGGACGCGCTCGTCGACCTCGTCGAGTGGATGGGCACGAGCACGACGCCGAAGGCGCAGCGCTGGCGGGACGAGCTGACCCTCGTCGCCATCCCCAAGATGAACCCCGACGGCGCCGAGCTCGACCGCCGCGGCAACGACCAGACGTGGGCCGAGGTGCAGGCGCGCCACCCGCAGCTGCGCGGCGCCGAGCCGTCGTGGAACTACTACGACACCCCGCGCACGGGTGACGACTACGGCAGCGCCCCGGGCTTCGACACCAACCGGGACTACAACCCCGACCTGTCGTACGTCCCGCAGCCCGAGGACTTCCCGGGCAGCTCCGAGGAGGCCGGCTGGTACGTCACGCCGGAGGCCTCGACGGTGCGCGACGTCTACCGCGGCCTGCAGGCGGAGTTCGGCGAGGTGGACACGTACGTCGACCTGCACCACCAGGGCGCCTGCTACGTCATGCCGGACGACCCCGAGCAGTTCGTCACGCTGTCGATCTCGGGCCAGTTCGTCGCCGACCCGTCGACGAAGCCCGAGTACGCCGAGTACGCCGAGGGCTACGACCTCGAGTACTCCAAGCAGCTCAACGTCGCCGTGAACCAGGCGCTGCAGAAGGCGGCCGAGCGCCGGCCCGTCCTCGGCAACGTCACGCTGTACCCGCAGGGCCTCGACCTGCCGGGCACGGGCCTCGGCTCGTTCCAGCTCAACGGCAGCGGCGCGGTGCTCTTCGAGATCCGCGGCCAGACGCAGAGCCTCGGCCAGCAGTACCGGGCCATGCTCACGCGGGCCACGTACGTCGGTCTCGACGGGCTCATGACGTCGGTCGCCACCGGCCGCGTCGCCGACCTCGACCCGGCCGAGTACGACGCCATCCCGCCGCGCGGCCCGAGCATCGGCAGCGCCGAGCAGGCCGACGAGGACGCGCGCGTCCTGCGCAGCGCGGGCGTCGACGTCGGCTGACGCAGCGTCCGCGACGACGGGCCCGTCACCCCGCGGGGTGGCGGGCCCGTCCGTGCGTCAGACCGCCTCACGCCGGGCCGACGGCCGCCGCACCTGCTCCCCCTGCCGCGCCAGCAGCAGCACCGAGCCGACGAGCAGGAGCACCCCGACGGCGAGCGCCGGCTCCCAGCCGGGCCGGACGGCGTCGCCCAGGAGCAGCAGGCCGGCGCCGCCCGGGACGAGCACCTCGGTCACGGACAGCACCGCGGTCACCGTGCCGGGCGACCCGTCGCGCAGCGCCGCCGCCACGAGGACGACGCCGACGACGCCGAGCACGACGAGGGACCACGTCAGCGGGTGCTCGAGCAGGCGCAGGTCGGCGACGAGGTCGTCGGTGATGTGGAGCGCCCGCACGCACAGCGCCGCGCCGCCGTAGGCGATGCCGGCCACGGCCGCGACGACGAGCGGCCGGCCGCACCGGGCGACGGGGCGCGCGACGACCGCGAGGAGCACGGCGGCGCCCACGAGCACGGGCGTCGCGGCGGCGGGCAGGCTGTCCGGGCGGTCCGTGGCCGCACTGCCGGCGACGAGCACGAGCCCGAGCACGACGCCCACCACGCCCGCGGCCTCGCCCCGTCCGAGCCGCCGGACGCCGCCGCGGTGCAGGACCGTCGTCAGCGCCACCGACGAGGTGAGGACGGACTGGACGGCGAAGACCGGCAGCGTCCGCAGCGCGACGACGGCGAGCACCCAGCCGAGCCCGTCGAGCAGGAGACCGACGACGTAGCTGGGCTGGCGCCAGACCGGCTGCCCGGGCCGGGCGCGCCGGCTGCCCCGGGCCTCGAGGAGGGTCGCGGCGGTGTTGGCGAGCATCGCCGCCACCGCGACCGCGAAGGCGAGGACGGTCACCGGGCGGCCTCCGCCGCCGCACGGCCGGGCGGCGCCATGCGCACGACCTGCGGGGGGACGCCGTCCGCCCCCACCCACGAAGCCGCGTGCCGGCGGGTCTCGACCCACCCGAGACGCGCGTAGACGTCGACCGCCCCGCTGCCCGCGACGACCTGCAGGTCGACGTCGAGGCCGTCCGCCCGCGCCGCCGCGACGGCCTCGGCCAGCAGCAGCGAGCCCACCCCGGACCGGCGTCGGTCGGGGGCGACGAGGAGGCGCACGACCTCGGCCGTGCCGGGACCACCGGCGGGCGGCCCCTCGGGCAGGCGGGCGGGCGCCACGAGGGCGACGTGCCCGACGACGGCCCCGTCCGTCGGCGCGACCGCGACCCATGCCCCGTGCAGGCCCGGGAGGCTCATCCAGCCGGCCGGGTCGTCGGGCCAGCGGGAGGGGTAGTCGTCCGCGGCGTGGACGGCGCGCAGCACCTCCACCACCGCCGGCAGGTCCTCGTCGCGTCGGGGGCGCAGCAGCACGCGCGCAGCCTGGCACCCGGCGCGGCCGACGGCCCCACGCACGTGCGTCCGGCCACCCCGACGGGGCACCCTGGGTCCCGTGGACACCCCTCCCGCCGTCCTGACCTCGCGCGCCGACGTCGAGATCGACCGCCCCGAGCGCTGGGCGAAGCAGCTCGTCACGCACCTGTCCCGCAAGGCGCCCGTCGAGAGCACCGCGGAGGGCGAGGAGCTGACCATCGGCGCCGGCCGGGGCGTCGTCCGGGCCGAGGCGGCCCGGCTCGTCCTCCTGGCCCACGCGCCCGACGCCGAGGTCCTCGCCGTCGTCAAGGACGTCCTCGGCGGCCACCTCGAGCGCTTCGCGCAGCGCGAGGGCGTCGTCGTCGCGTGGGAGGACCGCACCGCCTGACGACGCCGCACCGGTCGGCCCGTCACCGGGTGCCCGGGGCGACCGCGCACCACTACGGTGGTGGGACCGGTGGCCGTCGCGGCCGACGTCGTTCGTCGACGCCTGCTCGCAGCGGCTTCGAGTTGAGGACACAGCTCTCACTGGTCCACGGGGGTCCGCGTACGGGCGTCCCGTGGCCCGTCCTACCCCGCGCCCCGCGGTGGTCCGGCAGAGAGAGCGCTCTCGCATGCACGACCCTGTCCTCGACGGCTCCGTCGCCGCCGCCCTCGACGCGCCCCTCGAGGCCGTCTCCTTCCCGCCCGCCGTGGCCGCCGCCCTGCGGACCGTCGACCGGCTCCGCCTCGACCAGCCCGTCGGCCAGTACCTGCAGCACGTCGTCGACCTCGTCGCCGAGACGCTGCCCGGCGTCGAGGGCGTCTCCGTCGCCCTCGTCGACCGCCGGAAGGTCGTGTCGGCGGCCTTCTCCGCGCCGGTCGCCGCGCTCCTCGACGAGCGCCAGTACGAGGCCGGCTTCGGCCCCACCCTCGCCGTGGTCGCCTCAGGCGAGGGCGTCGTCGTCGACGTGACGGCCGAGGTGGCCGCCTTCCCCTCCTTCGTCCGGGTGGCGGGCCGCCACGGCGTGCGTGCCGCCGCCTCCTTCCCCCTGCGCGACGGCGAGACCGTCGTCGGCGTCCTCTCGCTCTACTGCTCCACGGGGCAGGAGCTCGTGGGCCACGCCCTCACGACCGCCCGGGAGCTCGCCGACCGGCTGGCCCCCGCCGTCGCCGACGTCGCGCGGTACAGCGCGGCCGTGACGCTGGCGGAGCAGCTCGGCGAGGCCATGCGCTCGCGCGCCGTCATCGAGCAGGCCAAGGGCGTCGTCATGCTCGAGGAGGGCGTGGACCCCGACGCCGCCTGGCAGCACCTCAGCCGGGCCAGCCAGCGCACCAACACCAAGGTGCACGACGTCGCCGCCGGGATCGTGGCGCGGGCGCAGCAGGCGTCCGGCCGGACCACGACGGGCACCGACGACGCCGCGGTCGGCCCCGGGTGACCGCGGGACCGGGGCACGAGCACCTGCAGAGCCTCCACGACGACGTCGGCGAGAGCGGGACCGGGACGGAGGCCGCCGTGGAGGCGGGACCGGACCTGGCCGCCCGCCTGGCGCGGCTCGCCCGCGAGCTCCAGGCCACGGCCGAGACGCCGGGGCGCGTCGAGCGCGCCGTCCGGGCCGCCGTCGACCTCGTCCCGGGCGCCGAGGAGGGGTCGATCAGCCTGGTCCGTGCCCGGCGGCGCGTGAGCTCGCAGGCCGAGACGGGCCGGCTGGCGCACCTGCTCGACCGACTGCAGGAGGAGACCGGCGAGGGCCCGTGCCTCGACGCCGTCTTCGACCGCGAGGTCCTCGTCGTCGACGACCTCGCCGCCGACGACCGCTGGCCGGCTCTCGCGGCCCGTGCCCGCGAGGTGGGGCTCCGCTCGGTCCTCGCCCTCCAGCTCTTCGTCGAGGGCGACAACCTCGGCGCGCTCAACCTCTGCGCCGGCCGCCCCGGCGCCTTCGACGAGGACGCCGCCCAGGTGGGCCGGCTGCTGGCCAGCCACGTCGCGGTCGCCGTCGCCGACTCCCTGCAGATGCAGGGGACGGCCCGGGCCCTCGCCACCCGCGACGTCGTCGGGCAGGCCAAGGGCATCCTCATGGAGCGGCACAAGGTGACCGCCGACCAGGCCTTCGTCCTGCTGACCCGGGTCTCGCAGACGACGAACCGCCGCCTCGTCGACGTCGCCGAGGAGCTCACCGCCAGCGGCAGCCTCGGCGGCTGAGCCAGCGGGCGGCGCCGCGCCCGTCGGCGGGTGCGTCATCCTGTCGGCGTGCCCGCGGCCTCCGACCTCACCCCGAGCGCCGAGAACTACCTCAAGGTGGTGTGGGGCCTCGGCGAGTGGTCGAGCGAGCCCGTGACCGCGGGGCTGCTCGCGGACCGGCTCGGCCTGCGGGTGTCCACCGTCTCCGACGGGGTGCGCAAGCTCACCGAGCGGGGCCTGCTCGACCACGCGCCGTACGGCGCCATCCGCCTCACCGAGGCGGGCCGCACCGTGGCCGTCAGCATGGTCCGACGGCACCGGGTCATCGAGACGTTCCTCGTGGAGATGCTCGGCTACGGCTGGGACGAGGTCCACGAGGAGGCCGACGTGCTGGAGCACGCCGTCTCCGACCGTCTCGTCGAGCGCCTGCACGAGGTGCTCGGCCGCCCCGCGCGCGACCCCCACGGCGACCCGATCCCCTCGGCGTCGGGCGCCCTCGACCCGCCCGCGGCCGTCGCCCTCGCCGACGCCGCGGCGGGCGGCGACGTCACCGTCGTGCGCGTGTCCGACGACGACCCCGCCCGGCTCCGCGACTTCGCGGCGCGCGGCCTCGTGCCCGGTGCCGTCGTCCACGTCCCGGAGGACGGGCCGGGCGACGAGGTGCGGGTGCTCCTGGGCGGTCCCGGGGGTCCGGCGCTCGCGCTGGACCCCGCCGCCGCCCGTGCCGTGTGGGTGCAGCCGGCCTGACGGTCAGGCGGCCGGCGCCGCGACGTCGTCGTTCGCGGCGCGGTCGGACCGGCGCGTCCGGCCCGGGCCGGCCTGCCGCGCGACCCGCAGCCGGGTGACGACGAGCACGACCCCGAAGGCCAGCCCCTGCGCGAGGACGACGGCGCCGGCGGTCGAGGTGTCGGTGTAGTAGCTCGTGTAGACGCCGACCAGCGAGCAGACGACGGCCACCGACGGGGCGAGGACCAGCCGCCGGACGAACCGGTCCGTGAGGAGCGCCGCCGTCACCCCGGGGATGATGAGCATGGCGACGACGAGCACGACGCCGACCGCCTGCAGCGCCACGACGGCCGTCAGCGCGAGCAGCCCGAGCAGGAGCGCGCCGAGGAGCCGGGGGCTGAGCCCGATGGCGTGCGCGTGCACGGGGTCGAAGGCGTAGAGGGTGAGGTCGCGCCGCTTGACGAGCAGGACCAGCGCCACGAGCGCGCCGATGACGAGCACCTGCGCCAGCTCGGCCGTCCCGATGCCGAGGACGTTGCCGAAGACGATGTGCCCGAGGTCGACCTGGCTCGGCGTCACGGAGACGAGGACGAGCCCCAGGGCGAAGAGGGTCGTGAAGACGACGCCGATGGCGGCGTCCTCCTTGACCCGGCCCCGGCCGCCGTCGCGCACGAGCCCGACGAGGACCACGCAGAGCAGCCCGAACACGCTGGCCCCCACCGCGAACGGGGCGCCGACGGCGTAGGCCAGCACGACGCCGGGCAGCACCGAGTGCGAGACGGCGTCGCCCATGAGCGACCACCCGACGAGGACGAGCCAGCACGACAGCAGGCCGCAGACGGCCGCCGCGACGACGACCGTCGCCGTCGCCCGGGCCATGAAGCCGTACGTCAGCGGGTCGAGGAGGAGGTCGAGGACGGTCACGGGCGCTCCTGCCGGCGGAGGGGGTCGAGCCCGAAGGCGAGGGCGAGGTTCTCGGGGCGCAGGACCTCGGCGCTCGGGCCGTGGAGGAGCACCCGGCGCATGAGGAGGACGGCCTCGTCGGCGAGGTCGGGCAGCGCCTGGAGGTCGTGCGTGGAGACGAGGACGCTCGCGCCCTCGGCCGCGAGCGTCCGCAGCAGCTCGGTGATGGTGGCCTCGGACGTCCGGTCGACCCCGGCGAAGGGCTCGTCGAGCAGCAGCGTGGCCGCGCCCTGCGCCACCGCGCGGGCCAGGAAGGCGCGCTTGCGCTGCCCGCCCGAGAGCCGGCCGACCTGCCGCTGCGCGAGGTCGGCGAGGCCGACGCGGTCGAGGGCCTCGGCGACGGCGGCGTGGTCGGCCGCCCGCAGCCGGCGGGTGGGGCCGAGGTGCCCGTACCGGCCCGTCTCGACGACCTCCCGCACCGACAGCGGGAAGGTCCAGTCGACGTCCTCGGACTGCGGCACGTAGCCGACGAGGCCCCTCCGCCGGGCGGCGGCGGGGCTGCCGCCGGCCACGACGACGGTCCCGGAGCGCGGGCGGACCGTCCCCATCACCGTCTTGAAGAGGGTCGACTTGCCCGAGCCGTTCATGCCGACGAGCCCGCACACGCGCCCGGTCCCCAGGGTGAGCGAGACGTCCTCGAGGGCGCTGACCTCGCCGTAGCGGACGGTGAGCCCCCGGACCTCCAGGGCCGGCGGGGCGCTCACCCGGCGTCCCCGGTGAGCCCGGCGACGACGAGGTCGACGTCGTGCTGCACGAGCTCGAGGTAGGTCGGGACGGGCCCGTCGGGCGCCGAGAGCGAGTCGACGTAGAGCGTCCCGCCGAAGGCGGCGCCGGTGGCGGCGGCCACCTGCTGCATGGCCTCGTCCGAGACGGTCGACTCGCAGAAGACCGCCGGGACACCGCGGTCGGCGACGAGGTCGGTGACGGCGGCCACCCGGCGCGGCGTCGCCTGCTGCTCGGCGTTGACCGGCCAGAGGTACTGCTCCTCGAGCCCGACGTCGCGGGCGAGGTAGGAGAAGGCCCCCTCGCACGTCACGAGGACGCGCTGCGCGGTCGGGACGGCGGCCAGCTGCTCGAGCGTGCTCTCGTGGAGGCGCCGCAGCTCGGCGTCGTAGGCCTCGGCGTTCGCGGCGAAGGTGGCCGCGCCCTCGGGGTCGAGGTCGGTGAGGGCCTCGGCGGCGTTGGCGACGTAGACCCGCATCTCCACGGGGCTCATCCACGCGTGCGGGTTCGGCAGTCCCGCCGCGGCGTCCGCCGCGATGTCGACCGTCGCCACGCCGTCGGACAGGACGACGCGGGGCGCGTCGACGTCCTCGAGGAACTGCTCGAACCAGGCCTCCAGGCCCAGCCCGTTGTCGAGGACGAGGTCCGCCTCCCCCGCGCGGCGCAGGTCCCCGGGGGTCGGCTCGTAGCCGTGGACCTCGGCGCCCGGCTCGAGCAGCGACTCGACGCGCACGCGGTCGCCCGCCACGACCCGGGTGACGTCGGCGAGGACCGTGAAGGTGGTCAGCACGACCGGGCGGTCGTCGTCCGGCGTCGTGCCCGGGACGGTGCAGCCCGCGGCGAGCACGGCGACGGCGGCCGCGACGGCCGCCGGGCGTGCTCCTGGGCGTGCTCCCGGGCGTGCACCTGGGCGTCCGCGACGGACGGGTCCCTCCATGCCCGCACGCTAGTTTCGGTGCACCGAACTCTCAACCGCGACGGCCGGCGGCCGACCGGGGGAAGCCGTGCCGCCGACGGGCCGTTGGGCAGGGCATGCGCGCGATCAGCTACGACACCTACGCCCCCGACGGCAGCCTCGACGGCCTCCACCTGTCCGACCTCCCCGAGCCCAAGGTGGCGCCGGGCACCGCGCTCGTGGCGGTCCGGTCGACCTCGGTCAACCCCGTCGACTGGAAGCTCGTCAGCGGCGCCCTCGACCCGGTGTTCGACACCGTCTTCCCCGTCGTGCCGGGCTGGGACGTCGCGGGCGTCGTCGTCCGCACCGGCATGGACACCCCCGAGTGGCAGGCCGGCGACGAGGTCGTGTCCTACGCCCGCAAGGACCTGCTGCACGGCGGGACCTTCGGCGAGCTCGTCGCCGTCCCGGCCACGAGCCTGGCCCGCAAGCCGCACGGCCTCTCGTGGGACGAGGCGGGGAGCCTGCCGCTGGCCGGCCTCACGGCGCTGCGCTCCCTCGACCTCACCGAGGTCGGGCCCGACGACGTCGTCCTCCTCCACGGCGCCTCCGGCGGCGTCGGGCACCTCGCGGTGCAGATCGCCGTGGCCCGCGGCGCCCGCGTCCTCGCGACGGCCAGCGAGCGCAACCACGACTTCCTCCGCGGCCTCGGCGCGGAGCCCGTCACGTACGGCGACGGGCTCGAGGACCGCGTGCGCGCCCTGGCGCCGGGCGGCGTCACGGTGGCGGTCGACTACGTCGGCGGCGTGCTGGAGCAGTCCCTCGCCGTCCTCGCCGACGGCGGCCGGCTCGCCTCGATCGTCGACGGCGGCGTCACCGAGCACGGCGGCCACCACGTCTGGGTCCGCCCGGACGGCGCCGGCCTCGAGCGGCTCGGCGCGCTCGTCGACGAGGGCGCGCTGCGCGTCGAGGTGCAGGAGACGTTCCCGCTGGAGCGCGCGGTCGACGCGATGCGCCTGTCCGCCGGCGGTCACGTGCGGGGCAAGGTCGCGGTCCGCGTCAGCGAGGGCTGAGCGGAAGCCCGGGCGCGCGAAGGCGACGTCTACGTCACCGGTGAGAGCCCTCCGGCCGTGACGTCGACGCCTCCTCCACCTCCCGGGGCGTCCAGGACGTGAGGTCGACGTCCACGTCACGTGCCGGTGCGCCCGGACGGCCCTCCACGGCGGATTGCTCCCGCCCCCCAGCGGCACCCGCCCGGCGCAGGCACGTTGCGCCGGGCGGCTGGGCGGGCGCCCGGGACGCTCGCTCCTGCACCGGCATCCGCCGATCGACCGACCATGGGTTACACGGGGGTCGGGCAGACGGGGTGCGCGTGCGCGCTCGAGTACGAGGACCGGTGGCCGGACATGTCGCCGGCGGAGCTGGCGCACGTGCACGCGGCCCGGTGCCCGGTGCGGCTGCGCCGGCTCGAGCGGGAACGCCGCCGGGCGCGTGACGCCCGGCGTGCCCGCCCGGCGCGCGGCCCGGTCCCTCTGCCCCGGCGCGGCTAGCGGCCGACGGGCGGGGCGACGGGCAGGCCCATCCGCCCGAGCTCCCGGCGCAGAGCGCCCGCGTCCGTGAAGAGCACCGCCCGCAGGCCCACACCGGCGGCGGCCTCGACGTTGGCGGGGGCGTCGTCGACGAAGGCCGTCGCCGCGGGGTCGAGGCCGTGGCGGTCGAGGAGGAGCCGGAAGACCGCCGGGTCGGGCTTGGCCAGGCGCTCGCGGCCGGAGACGAGGACGTCCTCGAACGTCGAGAGCCCGACGACCTCCTCGAGGACGTCGGCCGCCCGGTCGAAGAGCTCGGCCGACCAGTTGGTGAGGGCCAGGAGCCGGACGCCCGCGGCGGCGAGCTCCTCGACGACGGCGCGGGTGCCCGGCACGGGGCCGACGAGGGTGTCGAGGAAGCCGTCGACGTAGGCGCGGCCCACGGCCGCGTGCGCGGGGTCGGTCGCCTCGAGGCGGGCGACGGCCTCGGCGCCGGTGAGGCCGGCGTCCATGGCGTGGTTCCACGCGCGGAAGTCGACCGCGGCGAGGAAGGCCGCGACGTCGGCCGGGTCGAGCGTGTTCCACACCCGGGTCGGGTCCCACCGCACGAGCACGTTCCCGAGGTCCATGACGACGGTGGTGGGCGGCGCGTCCGCGGGGGTGGTCACGCGGCGCAGGCTAGGCGGGCGCCCGGCCCGTGCGGTCGGTCGCCGGGGCGGACGACGGCCGGTCAGACGATGGCCACCTCGGTCCGCACGGCGGCCGCCGCGGCGCCGAAGCGGTCCGGCGACAGCCCGGCGACGTCGACGACCGGGGGCCGCCCGGTCACGAGGTCGCGCACCACCTCCCCGACGGCCGGTGCCATGAGGAAGCCGTGCCCGGAGAAGCCGGTGGCGGCGACCACGCGGACGCCGTCGTCGGCGAGGCCGCCGCGGACCGGCCCGAGGGCCGCGTCGCGGTCCGGCGTCACCTCGTAGAGGCCGGCCCACCCGCGCCCGAGCGGGAGCCCGGCCAGGGCGGGGGCCACCTCGGCCAGCGCCGCGCGGAGCCCGGCGTGCCAGCCGTCGTCGACGGTGACGTCCTCCCCCTCGGCCTGGTCGGGGTCGGCCCACCCCAGCAGGAGCCCGCCCTCGCCGTCGCCGTGCCAGTACGCGCACGAGGTCTGGTCGATGGTGAAGGGCAGCGCCTCCGGGGGCACCGGCAGCCCGAGGGCGGCCGTGGCGGCGGGCGGGGCGAAGGCGATCTGGCGGCGCACCGGGCGCACGGGCAGGTCGACCCCGAGCAGCCGCCCCACCCCGGCCGACCAGGCGCCGGCGGCCACGACGACGACGGGCGTCTCGACGTCCCCCGCCGTGGTGCGCAGGCGGGCCCGGCCTCCCGGGATCGCCTCGGCCCCGAGGAGCGCGCAGCCCCGCCGCACCCGCGCGCCCAGCGCGGTGGCCGCGGCGAGGTAGGCGGCGACGACGGCGCGGGGGCGCGCGACGCCGTCGTCGGGCGACCAGGCGGCCCCCTCGAGGGCCTCCGCCCGCAGGACGACCCCGCGCCGGGCGGCCTCGGCGGGCCCGAGCAGCCGGCTGGGGACCCCGTGGGCGTGCTGGACGACGGCGGCACGGCGGAAGGCCTCGACGTGGGCCGCCGTGCGCAGGGCGAAGAGGTAGCCGGTCCGGCGCAGGCCGACGTCGGCCCCCATCTCCGCGGTGAAGCGGTGGTAGGCGGCGAGGCTGCGGGCGGCCAGCGCGACGTTGGTCGCGCCGGAGAACTGCGCGCGGACCCCGCCGACCGGCTTGCCCGACGAGCCCCCCGCCGGCTCCCCGCGCTCGAGGAGGACGACGTCCAGCCCGGCCTGCGCGCAGCGGAACGCCGCGCTCGCCCCGACCACCCCGCCCCCGACGACCACGACGTCCGCCGACCCGACCACGGTGCCTCCCGGTGCTGCCCACGACCCGTGCCCGCGGCCGTGCGGGCGGGGCCGACGGTGCCAGGTCGCCGGCCCGGGCGGGAGGGGTCGCGGCCGGTCGGTCACGCGTGCCCGGGCGCCGGGACGCACGAGGGGGCCGGGTCTGCGCGGACCCGGCCCCCTCACGCGCTGGTGGGCGTCAGGGACGGACTGCCACCTCGACGCGCACCGTGTCGCTGACGACGAGGCCGGCCTCGTCCTCGACCGAGACCGTGCAGTCGGTGGCGGCCGCGCCCGCCGTCGTCGCCGTCCCGCGCATCGTCACGACGACGTCGCGGCCGGCGCGGAGGTCGCGCACCGCCAGGCGGTCGAGCGCCGCCTGCTGGACGGCCAGGTCGAGGCGACCCGGCGAGCCCTCGACGGACGCGCACGCCACGTCGAGCGTCCGGCTGCGCAGGGCGCCCGGGCCGTCGACGGAGAGGACGGCCGTGGCCGTCACCGTGCGGCCGACCCGCGGCGTCGCGGGGCTCGCGCCCCGCAGCGTGACGCCGAGCTGCGTCGCCGGGGCGACCTCGACGGTGAAGGTGCCGCGCTCGACGTTGCCCCGCGAGTCCGTGGCGGCGCACCGCACGAGCGTCTCGCCGACGGCGAAGGTGCTGCCCGCGCGGGGCGAGCAGGTCGGCGTCACGACGCCGTCCTGCGTGTCCCGCACCTCGGGCACGACGTAGTCGACGGCGACCCCGCCCGGCCCGGGCGTCGTGGCCCGCGCCTGCACCGTCGGCAGGTCCGAGAAGCGCGGCGGCAGGAAGTCCTCCGGCCGCTCGGGCAGCTGCGACGGGTCGACGATCCCCCAGTACGCGGGCAGCGCCTGGTTCGCGTCGTCGAAGGGCAGCGGCTGCTCCCACGGGCGGGCGCTCGGCCACGTCCGCAGCCAGCTGCGGCCGTTGTTGATGCCCCACATCGTCACCGAGGAGATGACGTCGCTGCGCTCGCGCAGCACGTCGAAGAGGTCGCGGTAGTAGTAGCCGATCTCCGCGGCCGCGGCCTCGCGGTCGTCGGTCACCTGCACGTACTCGCCGCCGCCGCCGACGTCCGCGCCGCGGTTCTCCCGCGAGGAGTTGACGTCGAGCTCGGTGACGACCTGCTGGAGGTCCGGGTCGAGCGCCTCGACGGCGTCGACCGAGTCGGCCAGCCACTGCACCGGACGCGCGAAGTCGACGTGCGCCTGGTGGCCGACGCCGTCGATCGGCACGCCCCGCTCCTGCAGCGCCCCGACGAGCGAGACGTAGCGGGCGCGCTTGGCCGGCATCTCGGTGTTGTAGTCGTTGATGAAGAGCGCGGTGCCGGGGAAGTACTGGTCCGCGTAGCGGAAGGCGTCGTCGACGAAGGTCTCGCCGAGGACCTGGAACCACCGGCTGTCGCGCATGTCGTGCGGGTTGGCGTTGTCGCCGTCCGCGATGACCTCGTTGACGACGTCCATGCCCCAGATGGGGCTGTCGCCGTCGGGGTAGCGCGCCGCGACATGCTCGCCGATCGCCTTGATGTGCGCCTCCATGCGGCTGCGCAGCAGCGCCTGGTCCGCCGGTGCGCTCGTGAGGGGGCGGTCGCCGTCGAGGAAGAACCAGTCCGGCGTCTGCGAGTGCCACACGAGCACGTGGCCGTAGACCTCGACGTCGTTCGCGTCGGCGAAGTCGAGCAGCGCGTCGAGGTCGTCGAAGGTGAACTGCCCCTCGACGGGCTGGATCTCGGCGGGCTTGCCGTCGTTCTCGGGCGTGATGGCGCTGTAGTGGCGCGTGAGGAGCTCCGAGGCCAGGCCGGTCGTCTCGCGGCGGTCGACGGCGACGCCGACCCGCTCGATCCCGTCCTCGGCCAGCACGTCCGCCAGGCCGGGCAGGTCCTGGATGCCCGGGACGCTCGTCGTGCGCACGGTGACGTCGTCGAGGAGGAAGGACGCGCCCGCCGTGCCCTCGGCGTACAGCTGCACCCGGTCCGAGGCGACGGGCAGCGTGTAGGTGCCGCGGAGCTCGGTCCACGCGTCGGCCGTCACCGTCCCCGCCGCGCCGGCGACGCCCTCGTAGGAGGCGCTGCCCCCGAGGTCGCGCTGCACGGAGAGGTTGACCGAGGCGGGCGCGCTGCCCGCGGGCAGGCGGACCCAGGCGGAGACCTCGACGGCCTCGCCCGCGGCGAGGTCCCCGGTCACGTCGACCGTGGCGCCGTGCCAGCCCTCGGTGCGGCCCGTGGTGAGCAGGCTCGAGGCGCCGCCGTGGGCCGCCTCGGTGGTGACGGCCGTCGTCGCCGGGCCGCGCGCGCCCCAGCCCTGCGTGCCGTCCTCGAAGTCGTAGGTCAGGTCCACGGCCGCCGCCTGGACCGCGGCCGCGGCCCGGGTGGGGGCCGGCGCCGGGGCGGCGGACGCCGCGAGCGGCACGCCCATCGCCAGCGCGGTCGCCGCCGCCAGTGCCGGGGCGGCGTAGCGGCCGCCCCGTCGGATGTCTCGTCGCACGACGAGCCTCCTCCCCGCGGCACCCTTGCCGCGCGTCGAGAAACTTTCGGGATGTTTCACGGCAACGGTCGCACGCGGTCGGGCGGGCGTCAACGGCCGGGAACGCCCCACTTCGGCGCCCACCTGCCGCCGGGGACGCGCGGGACCCGGCACATCGGCGCCCTCGTGCCGCCTCCGGCGCCCTGCGCCGGCACGTCGGCGCCCTTCTGCCGCGGGGAGGGCCCACGCGCGGCAGAGGGGCGCCGAGATGCCGGGGTCAGCGCAGGACGACGTCGACGACGGCGTCGCCGGCGCGGTCGAGCACGAGGTCGGCGGCGCGGTCGCCCGCCGTCACGCGGTGGTCGCCCAGGAAGCCGTGCAGGACCAGGTGCCCGTCGGCGTCCGTGCGCACCGTCGTCGGCGCCACCCACCACTCGCCGCGCACGAGGTCGCGCAGCGCGGCGAACGAGGGCTTCGGCGTCCCGTCGGCGCGCACGAGGCCGACCGGCGCGCCCAGCCAGGCGCCCGCGTCCCCGAGCCCCCAGTACGTCACGCCCTGCACCGCCGGGTGCGCGACGAGCGTCCGGTAGTGCCGCACGACCTCCTCGGCCTGGCGGGCCTCGCCCTCCGGCGTCGACGGCCACGCCGACGGCCGGAAGTCGTTGAGGTCGACGACCTCCGCCGGCATGAGGTCCCCCGACAGCAGCGTGGTCTCGGTCATGTGCAGCGGCAGGCCGTAGCGGGCGAAGCGGTCGAGGACCGCCGTCGTGCGCTCCTCGCCCCAGTAGCCCTGGTGCATGTGGCTCTGCAGGCCGATGGCGTCGACGGGGACGCCGGCCTCCAGCACCCCCTCGACGAGGCACTCGAAGGCGGTGCCCATGTTGAAGTCGTTGAGCAGCAGCGTGGCCCGCGGGTCGCTCTCCCGGGCGGCCTCGAAGGCCGCACGGATCACCGGGATCCGCCCGCGCTCGAGGAACCACCGCGTGATGCCGTTCTGCGTGGGCTCGTTGTCGAACACCGGGGCGATGACCGCCTCGTTGACGACGTCCCACGCGCCCACGAGCCCGGCGAACCGGGTGACGTCGCGCCGCACCCGCTCGAGCGCCACGCGCTCGACCTCGTCGGTCGGCAGCTCGCGCAGCCAGTCCGCCGTGACGGTGTGCCAGACGAGCGGGTGGCCCTTGAGGCGCACGCCCCGGTCGGCGAACCAGCGGGCCGCGCGCTCGAGCCGCTCCAGGCGCGGCGCCCCGCGCTCCGGCTCCACCGCGCCCCAGTAGAAGGGCAGCGTCGCGGTGTCGAAGACCTCCGTGAAGAGCTCGGCGAGACGCCGGCCCACCTCCGGCGGCGCGCCGGCGCCCGGGCCGTCGGGGTCGTGCGCGTCGGCGTCGAGCAGGTCGACGACGTCGAAGCCGATGCCGCCGAGGGCGACGGCGTGACGGACCTGCCCGACGACGACGTCGGCGTCCGCGAGCGGGGCGCCGTCGGCGCCGCGCACGGTGACGACGGCGCGGGAGACCCGGTGCGCCAGCGCGGGCTCCGTGGCGGCGGGGGCGGCGACCGGGGCACCGGCGGGCAGGGCGTGGCTGGTCGGGCTCATGGGGACCTCTCGCGGGACGCGGCCGGGGCCGCGGTCGTGCCGGGGCGCCGCGGGCTCGGGCGCCGGGGGTACGGCCGGTCAGGCGGGGGGCGCCGTCGAGGCGCGGGGGACGAGGGCGGTGGGCAGCCGCAGGTGGTCGCCCCACGCGGCGCCCTCGCCGGCCGCGGCGTCGCCGTCGACGAGACCGACGAGGCGGCGCACCGCCCGCGCCCCCATCTCCTGCAGCGGCTGCTCGACGGTCGTCAGCGGCGGGTCGACGAGGGCGGACTCGGGGATGTTGTCGAAGCCCACCACCGACAGGTCGGCGGGCACGGCGAGGCCCAGCTCGCGCGCGACCTCGACGACGGCGATGGCGGAGAGGTCGTTGGCGGCGAAGACGGCCGTGGGGCGGTCGGCGAGGGCGAGGACGGCGCGCGCCGCCTCGGCCGCGGGACCGGGCCGGTACCCGCCGACGCGCAGGAGCTCCGGGGCCACGGGCACGCCCGCGGCCCGCATCGTCGTGACGAAGCCCTCCTCGCGCAGGCGGCTCGACTCGAGCCCGGGGCGACCGCCGAGGAAGGCGACCCGGCGGTGGCCGAGACGCAGGAGGTGCTCCGTGGCGAGGACCGCGCCGCGGTGGCTGTCGGCGTCCACGGTGGGCACCGCCGCCGGGCCGGCGTGCGGGTCGATGGCCACGACGGGCGTCGCTCCGGTGACGAGCGCGACCGTCGGCGTGACGAGGACGGCGCCGTCGACGAGCGTGCCGCCGAGGCGGGACAGCGAGCGGCGCTCCCACCCCTCGTCCCCGTCGGTCCGGGTGCCGCCGGAGTAGGCGAGCAGCTCGTACCCCGTCCCCGCCACGGCGCGCGAGGCGCCCTTGAGGATCTCGGTGCTGTACGGCTCGAACTCGGCGACGAGGACGCCGAGCACCCCGGTGCGGCGGCTGCGCAGGCTGCTGGCGACGAGGCTCGTCTCGTAGCCGAGCTCGGCGACGACCTGCCGGACGTGGGCGATGGTGCGCGGCGCCACCCCGTAGCGGCCGTTGACCACCTTGGAGACCGTGGCCGGCGAGACGCCCGCCCGGGCCGCGACGTCGGTGATCGTCACCCGGGTCGGTCCCGCCACGAGTCCCGGGGCCGGCGTCGTCGCCGGCTGCCACGCGTCAGCCACGGCCGCACCCTACGTGTGGAGAACGTTTTAGAAAACGTTTGACACATCGCTCGGGCCCGTGTGAACCTCGGACCGCTGCCCCCGTCGACGTCGACGGGCGGACCTGGCGACGACGCCCACGGCCGGCACGCACCCTGACGAGGAGTCCCATGACCCGCACAGCCCTGACGAGCACCCCCCGGCGGACGCACGCCCGTCGCGCGGCCTCCGCGGTCGTCGCCCTCACCACCGCCGCGGCCCTCGCCGCCTGCGGTGGCGGCAGCGACGGCGGCAACGCCGGCGGTGACGAGAACACCCTCACGTGGTGGCACAACTCGAACACCGACCCCGGCGCCGGGTACTACGAGGAGGTGGCCGCCGCGTTCGAGGAGGCCAACCCTGGCACGACGATCGAGATCAGCGCCCTGCCCCACGAGGACATGCTCACGAGGCTCAACGCGGCCTTCCAGAGCGGCGACGTGCCCGACGTCTACATGGAGCGCGGCGGCGGCGAGCTGGCCGACCACGTGGAGGCCGGCCTGACCATGGACCTGTCCGAGGGCGCCGCCGACACCATCGAGAAGATCGGCGGCTCCGTCGCCGGCTGGCAGGTCGACGGCGCCACCTACGCGCTGCCGTTCTCGGTCGGCGTCGTCGGGTTCTGGTACAACACCGAGCTCTTCGAGCAGGCCGGCATCACCGAGGCCCCCACGACGATGGAGGAGCTCGACGCCGCCGTCCAGGCGCTCAAGGACGCGGGCATCCAGCCCATCTCCGTCGGAGCCGGCGACACCTGGCCCGCGGCCCACTACTGGTACTACCTCGCCGTCCGCGAGTGCGGCCAGGACGTCCTCACCGACGCGGTGACGAGCCTCGACTTCTCCGACGAGTGCTTCGTCCGGGCGGGCGAGGACCTCGAGGCCTTCATCGGCACCGAGCCCTTCAACGAGGGCTTCCTCGCGACGCCCGCGCAGGTCGGCCCGGCCAGCGCCTCCGGCCTCCTCGCCAGCGAGCAGGTGGCCATGGAGCTCGCCGGCCACTGGGAGCCCGGCGTCATGCAGGGGCTCACCGAGGGTGGCGAGGGCCTCGGCGAGAAGACCGGCTGGTTCGCCTTCCCGACCGTCGAGGGCGGCGAGGGCGCGCCGGACGCGGCGCTCGGCGGCGGCGACGCGTGGGCCTGCGCGGCCGACGCCCCGCCCGTCTGCGTCGACTTCGTCAACTACCTGCTGAGCGACGAGGTGCAGACCGGCTTCGCCGAGCGCGACATGGGCCTGCCGACCAACCCGGCCGCCACCGGTGCGGTCTCGGACCCGGCGCTCGCCGACCTCATCGCGGTCCGCGACTCGGCCCCGTACGTCCAGCTCTACTTCGACACGGCCTTCGGCGAGAACGTCGGCGGCGCCATGAACGACGCCATCGCGCTGATGTTCGCGGGCCAGGGCTCGGCGCAGGACGTCGTCGACGCCACGCAGTCCGCGGCCGGCACCGCCTGAGCCGCAGCACCTCCGGCTCCCCCGCACGACCGGCGCGCGCCGGGCCCCGGCCCGGCGCGCGCCGCACCCCACCGACCCGCACCACCTCACCGGCGAGGAGCTCGTGACGTGACGGCACGACCGACGTCCACCGGCACCACCGCACCGCCCCGCCCCGCCGACGACGCCCCGCCCTCCCGGCCGGCGTCGTCCGGGCCGTCAGGGCCGCGCGGGACGAGGCGCGGCCTGTCCCCGGCGGCGCGCAAGCGGGCGGAGATCGCCTTCTTCGTCGCGCCCGCCCTCGCCCTCATGGCGGTCTTCATCGCCCTGCCGGTGCTGCAGGCCGTCCGCTACTCGCTCTACCGCTGGAACGGGCTCGGGCCGCTCGACGACTTCGTCGGCCTGGAGAACTACGCGACGGCGCTGGACAACCCCGTCTTCCGGGACGCGGTGTCCAACAACTTCCTCATCATCGCGGTGTCCATCGCCGTGCAGCTGCCGCTCGGCCTGCTCGTCGCGCTCCTGCTCAACCGCGAGATCCGGGGCCGCTCGTTCCTCCGGGTCGTCATCTTCATGCCGTACGTCCTCGCCGAGGTCGTCGCCGGCGTCATCTGGGTGCTGCTCCTGCAGCCGCGGGGCCTCGTCGACGAGCTCTTCGAGGCCGTCGGCCTCGGCGGCGTCACGCAGCTGTGGCTCGGCGACCCCGACGTGGCGCTGTGGACGGTCATGGCCGTGCTGACGTGGAAGTACCTCGGCCTGGCCGTGATCCTCTTCCTCGCCGGCCTGCAGGGCGTGCCCGAGGACGTCTACGAGGCGGCGCAGCTCGACGGCGCCTCGTGGTGGCAGGTCCAGCGGCGCATCACCATCCCGCTGCTGGGCCCGACCATCCGGACCTGGGGCTTCCTGTCGATGATCGGCTCGCTGCAGCTCTTCGACATGGTGTGGATCCTCACCGGCGGCGGCCCCGCCAACTCCACGGTGACGATGGCCATCTACCTCATCAACCAGGGCACCGACCGCGGCCTCTACGGCTACGCGTCCGCCGTCGCGGTGCTCCTCTTCGGCATCTCCCTCGTCCTCGCGGTCCTCTACAACACCCTCGTCCTCTCCAAGGACCGCGACGACGCCCCCCGCCCCCGCCGGCAGAAGAAGGTCGCCCGATGAGCGCCCCCACCACCACCGCGGTCCCCACCGGGAAGCCCGCCGTCCTGCGGTCGGAGAAGGGCCGGCGCGGGCGGCGCGGCGGCTACGGCAAGGGCGGGCCGCTCGTCTACGCCGTCGCGGCCGTCGTCGTGGTCGTCACGGTCGCGCCGGTCCTCTACGCCTACCTCGGCGGCTTCCGCAGCAACGCCCAGCTCGCGGCGTCGCCCGCCGGCCTGCCGGACCCGTGGGTCCTCGACAACTACGTGAACGTGCTGACGTCGGCGTCGTTCTGGCGCTACGCGGCCAACTCGGCCGTGGTGGCCCTCATCACGACGGCCGTCGTCTGCGTCCTCGGCGTCATGGCGGCGTACCCGCTGGCGCGCTACCGCTTCCGCGGCCGGGAGGCCGTGGCCCTCGTCTTCACGATGGGGCTGCTCTTCCCGCTGACCGTCGCGATCATCCCGCTCTTCCTCCTCGTGCGGGACCTGGGCCTCGTCAACAGCGTGTGGGGCGTGGCCCTGCCGCAGGCGGCGTTCGCGCTGCCCCTGACGGTCGTCATCCTGCGGCCGTTCCTCGCGGCGCTGCCGAAGGAGCTCGAGGAGGCGGCGATGATCGACGGCGCCAGCCGCATCGGCTTCTTCTGGCGGGTGCTCCTGCCGCTGTCCGGCCCGGGCCTCGTGACCGTCGGCGTCCTCGCCTTCGTCGCCTCGTGGAACGCCTACCTGCTGCCGCTGCTCGTCCTCAACGACCCGGCCTCGCAGACGCTCCCGCTCGGCGTCGCCAGCTTCTCCACGCAGTACGCGCAGGACACCGCCGGCGTCCTCGCCTTCACCTCGCTCGCGATGATCCCCGCGCTGGTCTTCTTCCTCGCCATGCAGAAGCGGATCGTCAACGGGCTGCAGGGCGCCGTGAAGGGCTGACGCCCTCCCGCGCACCGACCTCCACCACCACCGCGCCCCCCGCGCGCCCCACCGGTCAGGGCCCCGCCCCCGCCCGCCCCGAGAGGACCCCATGAGCACCGACGTCGCCCCCGCCTCCCCCGCCGCGGCCGGGGCCCCCGCCTCCGACCGTGTCGAGCGCCTCCTCGCCTCGCTCTCCCTCGAGGAGAAGCTGGCCCAGCTCGTCGGCCTGTGGGAGGGCCGCGGGGGCGACGGCGAGGGCGGCGACGTTGCGCCGATGCAGGACGCCATGCAGGCCGAGGACGCCGAGTTCGAGTCGTTCGCCGCCCGCGGCCTCGGCCAGCTCACCCGTCCCTTCGGCACGACGCCCGTCGACCCGGCCGAGGGCGCCCGACGCCTCGCGGCCCGGCAGCGCTGGCTTCTCGAGCGCACCCGGCCGGCCGTCCCCGCGCTCGTCCACGAGGAGTGCCTCACCGGGCTCGCCGCGTGGAGGGCGACGACCTTCCCCGCGCCGCTGACGTGGGGCGCGACCTTCCACCCGGAGCTGGTGGAGGAGATGGGCGCGGCCATCGGCGCGTCGATGCGCTCCCTCGGCGTCCACCAGGGCCTCGCGCCCGTCCTCGACGTCGTCCGCGACGCCCGCTGGGGCCGGGTCGAGGAGTGCATCGCCGAGGACCCCTACGTCGTCGGGACGGTCGCCACGGCGTACGTCCGCGGGCTGCAGTCCACCGGCGTCGTCGCGACGCTCAAGCACTTCGTCGGCTACTCGGCGAGCCGCGCCGGCCGCAACCTCGCGCCGGTGCACGCCGGCCCGCGCGAGGTCGCCGACGTCCTGCTGCCGCCCTTCGCCATGGCGGTGCTCGACGGCGGGGTCGACTCGGTGATGAACAGCTACGCCGAGGTGGACGGCGTGCCCGCCGCCGCCGACGCCTCGCTGCTCACCGACCTGCTGCGCGAGGAGTGGGGCTTCGACGGCACCGTCGTCGCCGACTACTTCTCCGTCGCCTTCCTCCAGACGCTCCACGGCGTCGCCGCCGACGCGGGCGACGCCGCCGCGCAGGCCCTGCTCGCCGGCATCGACGTCGAGCTGCCCACCGGCACCGCCTTCCTCGAGCCGCTGGCCGCCCGGGTCCGCGACGGGCGCACCGACGAGGCCCTCATCGACCGGGCGCTGCGCCGGGTGCTCGCCCAGAAGGAGCGGCTCGGCCTGCTCGACGCCACCGCCGCGGACTTCGACCCGGCGGCGGTCGGCAGCATCGACCTCGACCCGCCGGCGCACCGCGACCTCGCCCGCCGGATCGCCGAGGAGGGCGTCGTCCTCCTCGCCAACGACGGCACGCTGCCGCTCGCGCCCGACGCCGCCCGCCGGGTGGCCGTCGTGGGCCCCAACGCCGACGACACCTCGGCGCTCTTCGGCTGCTACAGCTTCGCCAACCACGTCCTCGCGCAGCACCCGGACGTCGAGCTGGGCCTCGACGTCACCTCGGTGCTCGACGCCGTCCGCGGCGAGCTGACCGGTGCGGACGTCACGCACGTGCGGGGCTGCGACGTCGACACCGCCGACACGAGCGGCATCGCCGCGGCCGTCGAGGCGGCCCGCGGGGCCGACCTCGTCGTCGCCGTCGTCGGCGACCGCGCCGGCCTCTTCGGGCGCGGCACGTCCGGCGAGGGCTGCGACGCCGACTCGCTCGACCTGCCGGGCGTCCAGGACGAGCTCCTCGACGCGCTGCTCGCGACGGGCACCCCCGTGGTCGCGGTGCTGCTGACGGGCCGCCCGTACGCCGTCGCGCACCTGCTCGAGCGCTGCGCCGCCGTCGTGCAGGCGTTCTTCCCGGGCCAGGAGGGCGCCGGCGCGGTGGCGGGGGTGCTGTCCGGGCGGGTCAACCCGTCCGGCCGGCTGCCCGTGTCGCTGCCGCGCTCGGTCGGCGCCCAGCCCTACAGCTACCTGCACCCGCGGCTCGGCGCCGCCAGCTCCGTCAGCAACATCGACACCGCGCCGGTGCGGCCCTTCGGGTTCGGGCTCTCCTACACGACCTTCGAGCGGGGCGACCTCGCCGTCGCCGAGACGCGGGTCCCCACCGACGGCGCGCTGCGGGTGTCGGTGCGCGTCACCAACACCGGTGACCGCGCCGGCGCCGACGTCGTGCAGGTCTACGCGAGCGACCCCGTCGCCTCCGTGACCCGTCCCGTCGTCGCGCTGCTCGGGTACGCCCGGGTCGAGCTCGCCGCGGGCGAGAGCGCCGAGGTCGTGCTCGACGTCCCGACGTCGCGCCTGGCCTTCAGCGACCGGTCGCTGCGGCGGGTCGTCGAGCCGGGCGAGGTCGTCCTCCACGTCGGCGCCTCCTGCGAGGACCTCGGCGAGGGACTGGCCGTCGAGCTCGTGGGCCCCGTCCACCGCTCGACGACGGCCGACCGCCGGGTCGTCGGGGTGGACGTCGTCCGCGGCTGAGGACGCCCGGGCCGCGGCGTGCGGGAGGCGCTGGTCGTGACGACTACGGTGCCCGCATGCCTGCCCCGGACGACGCCGCCGCCGGTGCGGTGCGCTCCCCCGTGGGCGTGCCCGCCGCGCGGCCGCGCGTGACGCTGGCCGACGTCGCCCGCGCGGCCGGCGTCTCCTCCCCCACCGTCTCCAAGGTGCTCAACGAGCGCGGCGACGTGGCGCCGGAGACGCGCGACCGGGTCCTCGCCGCGCTCGACGCCGCGGGGTACCGCCGGCGGGGGACGACGCCCGCGCGGCGGCCGGGGAGCCTGCTCGTCGAGCTCGTCCTGTCCGACCTCGACTCGCCCTACGCCGTCGAGGTGCTGGCCGGGGCCGAGGAGGGCGCGGCCGCCTCCGGCGCCGGGCTCGTCGTCACCGCGGCGCACGGCCGCCGCGCCGGCGGGGGCCGCTGGCTGAGCCGTCTGCGGGCCCGCCGGTCGTCCGCCGTCGTCCTCGTCATCTCCGACCCGGGGCCCGACGCCGTCGAGGAGCTGCGCCGCACCGGGACGCCGCTCGTGCTGCTCGACCCCGTGGGCACGCGCGACCCGGGCCTGCCGACCGTCGGCGCCACCAACTGGAACGGCGGGCTCAGCGCCACCGAGCACCTCCTCGGGCTCGGGCACCGCCGGGTCGCCGTCGTCAGCGGCGACCCGTCGCTGGCCTGCAGCCAGGAGCGGGTGGACGGCTACCGCGCCGCGCTCGGCCGGGCCGGCGTGCCCGTCGACGAGGACCTCGTGCGCTGGGGCGACTTCACGCCCGAGGGCGGCCGCCGCGGGGCCGCCGCGCTGCTCGACCTCGCCGACCCGCCCACGGCCATCTTCGCCGGCTCGGACTCCCAGGCCAGCGGCGTCTACCAGGAGGCGCGGGCCCGGGGGCTCGCCGTCCCGGAGGACCTGTCGGTCGTCGGCTTCGACGACGTCGCGCTCTGCCAGTACCTGTCCCCGCCGCTGACGACGGTGCGGCAGCCGCTCGTGGACATGGCCTCCCACGCGGTACGCCTCGCGCTCGAGGGCGCGGGCGGCGAGGCGGCCGACGTCGTCACGCCCCAGCACGTCCAGCTCGCCACGCGCCTCGTCGTCCGCGAGAGCACGGCGCCGCCGCGCGCCTGAGCCGACGGCGCCGCGTGGTGCGCCCCGGTCGGGTCAGCGGACGGGCTCGAGGCCCGCGAGCGTCGCGAGGAGCGTCCACCCGGCCGTCGAGGCGACACCGACGAGCGCCGCCGGCAGCCGCGCGCCGCGCCGCAGCCGCCACCAGCCCAGCGCCCCGACGAAGGTCAGCGCCGCCGCGGCGAGGACCCACGCGACGCGGGTGGCGAGCCGGAGCCCCGCCCCCTCGCCGGTGTCGTCGAGGTGGACGCCGGTGAGCAGGCACGCCGACGCCGCGAAGCCGGCGGCGAGGACGACGAGCACCCCGCCGAGGACCGACCCGCCCTGCTCGGGGATGCGCACCATGGCGCCCACCCTGCCAGCCCCGCCCCACCCCCCGATGTGTGACCTCATCGGGCCTCCGCCGCGCTCCCCACCCCGACGTGTGGCCACGTCGGGCGGGGAGGTGGGGGTCGGAGGCGCTCGTCGTCGTCACGGTGGGCGACCGCCGGGACGGTCCGTGCGCACCCGCGACTCACCGGTGGACCCGTGACGCGCGCGGGGTCCCGGGCGTGGTGAGGTCTCGCCATGACGTACGCGGTGGTCACCGTCTTCACCCCCGGTCCGGAGCACCGGGCCGCCCTCGTCGCGTCCATGCGTCGGTGGGGGCGGGTGGCGCGGAGCCAACCGGGGCTGCTGTGGACGGGCGTCGTCGACGACGAGGGCGGCCGTCTCGTCGGCACCGCCGTGTGGGAGTCCCCCGAGGCCGCGCGCGCCGCCGCGCCGGCGCTGCGGGCCGAGGTCGGGAACGACCCCTTCGCCGCCTGGGAGGCCGCGCCGACGACGACGGTGCGCGGGACGGTCCTCGAGGAGGGCGGCCGGCTGCTCGAGCTGGACGACCCGGTCGACGACGAGGCGGACGACGACGAGGGGGCCGACGAGGGCACCGAGCCGCCCGCCGCCGGCGAGGCCGCCTGGGACGAGCCCGTCCCGGCCGACGAGGAGGGCGAGCGCGACGAGCGCCCCGCGGGCCAGAGCGGTACGGCGTCGGCGGCCCTGCGCAGCACCTTCCTCCCGGTCGTCCGCTTCCGGGACGGCTACGACATCGACGAGGTGGACGCCTTCCTCGAGCGGGTCAAGGACGCCCTCGACCGCCCGGGCACCGGCGGTGACGGGCTGACGCCGCGCGACGTCGCCACGGCGAACTTCACGACGACGAGCCTGCGGCGCGGGTACGACGTCGTCGCCGTGGACCGCCTCCTCGGGCGTCTCGCCGGCTCGGTGCAGGCCCCGTCGCCCGTCGACGTGGCGCCCGGCACCGACGTCACCGGCTGAGCCCGGCCGCCCACCCGTCCGGCCGGGGGCCGTCGGACGTCGCCCTCCCGCGCGCGTCATGGCCACACCTCGCGGTGGGGGCGGCCTCGTGGAACGCCTCGTGGCCACACGTCGCGGTGAGGACGGCCGGCGACGTGCGGCACGGCCGCACGTCGCGGGAGCCGGGCACGACGCGGGGCCGACGGGTGCGGCACGGTGGGGCGGTGACCGCGCCCGTCGACCGTCCCCGCCCGCTGCCCGCCCTCGTGCCGGCCGACCCGGCGTCGCCGGTGCCCGTGGTGGTCGACTGCGACCCCGGGGTCGACGACGCCGTCGCGCTGCTGCTCGCCGTGGCGGCGCCGGGGCTCGACCTCCGCGCGGTGACGACGGTCGGCGGCAACGCGTCCCTCGACGTCGTCACCGCCAACGCCGCCCGGGTGCTCGACCTCGCCGGCGCCCCGGCCGACCTGCCCCTCGCGCGGGGGGCCGCCGGCCCGCTCGGGCGGGCGCTGCGGGTGCGCGACGAGCCGGTCCACGGCGTCGGGGCGCTCGGCGGGCTCGACCTGCCGGCGTCCTCGCGGGCCGTCGCGACCGCCTCCGCGGTCGACGTGATCGCCGACGCCGTGGCCGAGCGGCCCGGTGAGGTCGTCCTCGTGGCCCTCGGGCCGCTGACGACCGTCGCCGCGCTCCTCGCCCTGCGCCCGGAGGTAGCCGCGGACCTCCGCGAGGTCGTCCTCATGGGCGGCGCGGCGTTCTGCGAGGGGAACCTCGAGCCGCGGGCGGAGTTCAACCTCCGCTGCGACCCCGACGCCGCCCGTCGCGTCACGGAGTCCGGGGTGCCGCTGCGCGTGGTGCCGCTCGACGCGACCCACCGGGCCCTCGTCGACGCCTCGACGACGGCGCCGCTGCGCGCCTCCGCCGACCCGCGCGGCCGTGCCGTCGGCGCCCTGCTCGAGCACCTCACGGCCCAGCAGCGCCTCGCCGACGGGCTGGAGGCGGCGGCCGTCCACGACGCCCTCGCCGTCGCGGCCCTCCTCGACCCCTCGCTGTGCACGTGGGTCGAGGCGGGTGTCCGCGTCGAGACCGCGGGCGAGCTGACGCGCGGGGAGCTCGTCGTCGACACGACCGCCGGCACCGCCCGGGCCCGCACCGACTGGGCGCGGACCGCCCGCGTCGCCGTGGACGCCGACCCCGACGCCGTCTCGCGCCTCCTCCTGCACCACCTGACCTGACCCGCCGGCCCGGGCCACGACGCACGACCGACGTGTGACCTCGCCGGGGTAGAGACGGAGCGGGCGCGGGCGGGCGTGGGCGGCCTCAGCCCGCCCGGGCGGGGCTCCGTGCCGCCCGGCGGCGCGCGCCGGGCGGCGGCGCCGTGCTCGCCCGCAGCCGCAGGGTGGGCGCGGGCACCTCCACGGGGCCGGTGTCGCCGTCGCGCACCTGCCGCACGAGGAGGTCGGCGACGGCCGCGCCGTAGCCCACGAGGTCGTGCCCCACCGCGGTGAGCGCCGGATGCGTCACGTGGCAGAGCGGGGAGTCGTCCCAGGCGACGAGGCTGACGTCGTCGGGCACCGAGCGCCCGGCACCGGCCAGGGCCGACAGTCCCGCCACGGCCATGACGTCGTTGTCGTAGAGCAGCGCGGTCGGGGCGCCGGCCCCGGCGTCCGGGCCCGCGAGGGCCAGCGTCGCCTCGGCGGCGCGCGGTCCGGTGAAGTCGGTGTGCCGCACGACGCCCGTGGCCCCGCTCGCCGCCAGGGCGTCCCGGAAGGCGTCGTCGCGGACGACGGTGTGCCCGAGCCGCTCCGGGCCCGCCACCCGCCCGACGCGCGTGTGGCCGAGCCCCACGAGGTGGTCCACGGCCGCGGCCACCGCGGCGGCGTCGTCCTTCCACACGCTCGGCAGCCCGCCCGCGACGGAAGGGTGCCCCACGACGACCGACGGCATCCTCAGCTCGCGGACGAGGGGGACGCGCGGGTCGTCGACCCGCGGGTCGAGGAGGACGACGCCGTCCACCCGCCGCTCGCGCGCCCACGTGCGCAGGGTGTCCTCCTCGGCCGCCGCCGCGGGCACGACCTGCAGCAGCAGGCCGTGCCCGGACGGGCCCAGCACGCTCTCCAGCCCGGAGACGAACTGGATGAAGAACGACTCGGTGCCCAGCGTCTCGGCGGGCCGGGTGACGACGAGGCCGACCGTGCGGGTGCGGGCGCCCGACAGGGAGCGGGCGGCGCTGTGCGGGTGCCAGTCCAGCTGCCGCGCGACCTCGAGCACCCGCTCGCGCGTGGCCTCGGAGACGCCCGGCCGCCCGTTGAGGGCGTAGGACACGGCCCCGGTCGAGACGCCCGCCCGGCGGGCGATGTCGGCGATGGTCACGCGTGCCACGGCCGCACCTCCCCCGCCGGGGCGGGCGTGCCGGTCATCCCTTGACCGAGCCCGCCAGCAGGCCGCGGACGAAGAACCGCTGCAGGCCGAGGAAGACCGCCAGCGGGACGATCATCGTGAGGAAGGCGCCGGCCGACAGCAGGTACCAGGCCGAGCCGCGGGTGCCCACGAGGTCCGCGACGGCCGCCGTCATGGGGCTCGCGTCGTTGCTCGCGAAGGTCAGGGCCACGAGCAGGTCGTTCCAGACCCAGAGGAACTGGAAGACGCCGAAGGCGGCGATGGCCGGCGTGAGCAGCGGCAGGAGCACCTTGAAGAAGATCGTCACGTGCCCGGCGCCGTCCATGCGCGCCGCCTCGACGAGCGAGGGCGGCACGTCCTTCATGAAGTTGTGCAGCAGGAAGATGGCCAGCGGCAGCGCGAAGATGCTGTGCGACAGCCACACCGTCCAGAACGAGCCCGCGATCCCCAGGTCGCCGTAGATGGTCAGCAGCGGGACGAGCGTCACCTGGAGCGGGACGATCTGGAGCGCGAAGACCGCGACGAAGAGGATGTTGCGGCCCTTGAAGGGGATCCACGCGAAGGCGTACGCCGCGAGCAGCGCCAGCGTGATGGGGATGAGCACCGCGGGCAGCGTGATGACGACCGAGTTGACGAAGTTGTCGGCCAGCCCGCCGCCGCCGAAGAGCGCCTCGACGTAGTTGTACTGCGAGAAGAGCGGGTTGGAGAGCGCCGTCCACCAGCCCGAGCTGTTGATGTCGTCGACCGTGCGGAACGACGTCACGAGGAGCCCGAGCGTGGGGATGCTCCAAAGGATCGCGATGAGCACCGCGATCGTCGACGCCACCGGCGAGGACAGCCGCTCGGCGGCCGCCTCGGCCTTCTGGCGCTTGCGGCGCTGCCGCCAGCTCTCCGTCGTGGCGACGGGCGCGTCGACCTGCGCCGTCTGCGGGCCCACCACCGTGGGGGTCGTCGACGTCATCGGATCTCCTCGGACAGCCGCAGCTGACGGACGTTGTAGGCGATGATCGGGATCACGAGGACGAAGAGCAGGACCGCGAGCGCGGCACCGAGCCCGTCGTTGAACTGCCGGAAGGTCTGCGAGTAGAACTCGGTGGCGATGACCGAGGTGCCGTACTGGCTGCCGGTCATCGTGTAGATGATGTCGAAGACCTTCAGCGTCGAGATGGCCACCGTGGTGAGCACGACCACGAGCGCGGGCCGGATGCTCGGCACCGTCACGTAGCGGAACATGCCGATGCCCGAGACCCCGTCGAGCCGGGCCGCCTCGGTGATGTCGTCGGGGATGGCCTTGATCGAGGCCGACAGCACCGTCATGGCGAAGCCGGCGTTGATCCACACCATGACGACGATGATGAAGAACGTGTTGGTGGGCTGGTCGAGCAGGAACTGCCGGGGCTCGAGGCCCAGCCACACGAGCAGCTGGTTGAGCAGCCCGATCTGGTTGATGCCCTCCTGGTCCGGCCGGTACTCGTAGACGAACCGCCAGATGAGGCCGGCCGCGACGCCGGAGATGGCCATCGGCAGGAAGACGAGCATCTTGGCGAAGTTCTCGAAGCGCGTGCGGTCGACGAGGTACGCGTAGACGAGCCCGAAGAACGTCGCGAGCAGGGGCACGAGGACGACCCACAGCACGGTGTTGCGCAGGACCACCTGCAGCCCCTCCGAGCTGAAGATCGCCGTGTAGTTGTCGACCCCGACGAACTGCGAGCCGTCGGCGTTGAAGAAGGAGTTGAAGAGCGTCCGCAGGGCGGGGTACACGAGGCCGAACGCCATGATGAGCAGCGGCGGCCCGATGAAGCCGAGGACGAGGAGCCAGTTCGGCACCCGCTTCGGCTTGTCGACGGCGAACAGGATCGCGCCCATCACGACGACGAAGAGCGCGATGGCCACGACCATCAGCACGAGCTTGTGCGGCGTCGTCTCCGCGTCGAGCAGGAAGTCCATCGGCGTGCGTCTCCTCAGGTCCGGGAGGTACCCAGGGGCGGGGGGCCGCCGGGCGGAGCCGGGCGGCGGGGGGCCGCCGGGCGGGGCCGGGCGGCGGGGGGCCGCCGGGCCGGGGCCGGCGGCGGGGGCCACGGCGGGGCCGTGGGGTGCTACGTCAGCGGGCGGGACGGCCGAGGGCGCCGCCGGACGCGTGTTCCCACGGCCCGACGACGCCCTCGGCGCGTGCTCACTGGGGCCAGGCGGCCTCGATGTTGTTCAGCGTGTCCTCGTCGGACTGGTCGGCGGCGATCCAGTCCGTGAGCTGCTGCCACTCGGCGTCCGCGCCGACCTGCGCCGGCATGAGGTCCGAGGCGTCGAAGCGGAAGGTGACCTCGGGGTCCTGCAGCTGCTCGACCGCGAGCTGGTCGATCGGGCTCTTGAGGTTGGCCGGGTCCAGCTCGAGGTTGGCGTTGAGCCAGCCCGGGTTGGAGGCCTGCGCCTTGAGGTTGGCCCAGTCGGCCGTGGACAGCCAGTACTGGACGGCCTGCGTGGCCGGCTCCTCGTTGAAGGCCGCGACGAACTCGCCGCCGCCGACGACCGCGTTGCCGACCTCCTCGTTGATGGTCGGGAAGGGGAAGGCGAAGACGTCGCCGTCCTCGGACACGTCCGTGCCCGCGGGCCAGTTGGCCTGGTAGAAGCTCGCCTGGCGGTGCATGAAGCACGTGCCGTCGAGGATCGGCAGGCCCGCCGCCTGGAACTCCGTCGACGCGACCGAGCGGACGTCGCCGAGGCCGCCGTTGACGTACTCGTCGTTCTTGAGGACGGTGCCGACCTGCGCCAGCGACTCGGCGATGGCCGGGTCGTTGAACGGGATCTCGTGGTTGATCCACTGGTCGTAGACGTCCGGGCCCTGCGCGTGCAGGACGACGTCCTCGAGGAAGTCGGTGGCCGGCCAGCCGGTGGCCTCGCCGGAGGCGATGCCCGCGCACCAGGGCTTGACGCCCGTGGCGGCGATGGTGTCGGAGAGGGTCATGAGCTCGTCCCACGTGGTGGGGATCTCGTAGCCCGCCTCCTCGAAGGCGCTGGGCGAGTACCAGACGAAGGACTTGACGTTGGCCCCGAGCGGCGCGGCGTAGAAGGTGCCGTCCACCGTGCCGTAGTTCTTCCAGTCCTCGCTGAAGTACTGGTCGACGTTGTCGACGACGGCCTGCGGCGGCTCGACGACGGCGCCCGTGGACACCATCTGGGCGAGCAGGCCCGGCTGCGGGAGGAACGCGATGTCGGGGGCGTTGCCGGACTGCACGCGCACCGGCAGCTGCGCCTCGAACTGGCGCGAGCCGTTGTAGTTGATCTCGATGCCGGTGCACTCGGTGAAGGGGCCGAAGGCGTCGATGAAGGACTGCGACTCGGGGTCGACGATGGTCGTGTAGACCTCGACCTCGGCGCCGTCGGTGTCGCCGAACTGCTCGAACTGCGTGCAGTCGATCTCCGACTCGGCGGCCTCGGCCCCGGCGGTGTTCTCCCCGCCGCCACCGACACCGGCCTGCTCCTGCGAGGCGCAGCCGCTGACGGCGACGAGGACACCGAGCCCGGCGGCGAGGGCCGCGGCGCTCCGGGTCCGGCGGGTGGTCTGACGGACGCTCATGGGTCTCCTTCCGGGCGGCGCCCTCGCCGCCTCGCGGAGGGGATCACAGCACCCGTCGGGCTCCCGATCAACGCCCTCCGGTCACGATCCCGTCACGAACTGAAGCGCTTCAGGTCGTGGGCGCGCACATGTCCGTCCCGTCCGCCTTCGTCGGCCTCCCCGATGCCGAGGACCGCTGCGGCAGTGGACCGCCCGGGTGACGCGCGTCTCAGGCCGGCGCCGTCGCCCCCGGCCCCACCTGCTCGCGGGCGGGCGCGCCGGCCTGCCCGGGCACGACGGCGGCACGCCGCGCCCGCTTGGCGTCGTACATGCGCCCGTCGGCGTGGTGCAGCAGGTCGCGGAAGGTGGCGCCGTCGTCGGGGTGCAGGGCGACGCCGACGCTCGCGCCCACGGCGACGCGGCGGCCGTCGGGCAGCACGAGGGGTGCGGCGAGGTCCGCCGCGAGCTCCTCGGCCACCCGCGCCGCGTCCGCCGCGGCGGTGGCGGGCACGAGCCCGGGCAGGACGACGAGGAACTCGTCGCCGCCCGGCCGCGCCAGGAGGTCGTGCTCGCGCAGACGCCCGCGCAGCCGCTCGGCGACGGCCACGAGCAGCGCGTCCCCGACCCCGTGGCCGTGGCGGTCGTTGACGGCCTTGAAGCCGTCGAGGTCGCAGAAGAGCAGGGCCGCGGCGGTCCCCGTGGCGTCGGCCCGGGCGAGGACCTCCTCGACGCCCTCCTCGACCCCGCGCCGGTTGGCGAGGCGGGTCAGGGGGTCGGTGACGGCCAGCCGCTCGAGCCGCTCCAGGTAGCCGGCGGCGCGGTCGCGCTCCTGCGCGAGCCGCCGCTCGGCCTGCACGCGGTGGGTGACGTCGTCCTGGACGCCGATGTACTGCAGCACCCGGCCGTCCTCGTCGAGGACCGGCGAGAGGTGGATCTCGTTCCACCACGGCTCGCGGTCGGGGCCGCGGTGGTTGAGCAGCGTCCCGTGCCACTCGCGGCCGGCGGCGAGCGCGGCGCGGATGGCGTCGACGACGCCGCGGTCGGTGTCGCTGCCCTGGAGGAAGCGGCAGTTGCGCCCGAGGACCTGCTCGGCGCGCAGGCCGGAGAGCTGCTCGAAGGCGGCGTTGACGTACACGAGCGGCATGTCGGGGCGGCGGGCGTCCGCGATGGTGACGCCGCTCGTCGTCGCCGCGAGCGCGCGGTGCAGGAGCGCCTCGCCGGCCCCCGTGGGCCCGACCACGGTCGTCGTGCCGGGCACGGACGCCGCGAGGACCGCCGGCGCACCACCCGCGACCGCGCCCGGGACGGCCGGGGCCGTCGGCACCCGCGGCGCCACCCGGGAGAGCAGCGAGCACGCCGCGGCGACGACCGTGCTGCGCCGGTAGGTCAGCGCGTACTCGAAGGTGCGCTGCATGTCGGGGCCGTCGTCGCCGAGGTCGCGCGCCAGCAGCGCGGCGGAGAAGTGGGGGCCGAGGACGACGACGTCCCACTCGCCCCGGACCGCGTCCGTCGGGTCGAGGTGGGCGCCTCGCAGGCCCGGCACCGGCTCGGCCGGGAGGTCCTCGCCGATGGCGCAGACGAAGCCCGTGCGCTCCACGAGGTCGCGGTAGCGGCCGGCGGTCGCGGGCGTGAAGTGGCGCGCCTCCTGGAAGGTCGAGGCGACGACGGCGGTCTCGCCCAGCCGCAGCGCCTCGCGCTCGAGCTGCTTGGACAGCTCGATGAGCAGCCGCTTCGGGGAGCGCCGCAGCGGCGTGCCGGGCGGCAGGAGGGCGAAGGGCGACGAGCGCTCGGGGAGCACGGGCGGCGGCGCGGGCAGCGCGAGCGCGCCGACGGCCAGCCCGGCCACGGGGCCCGGACCGGGCCGGCCGAAGAGCCAGCCCTGCCCGAGGCGCGCGCCGAGCCCGCGGGCCGCGCGGAGGTGGCCCTCGTGCTCGATCCCCTCCGCGAGGACGACGGCGCCCGTCTCCTCGGCGTAGGCGTTGACGGCGTTCATCACCTGGGCGACGGCGGGGCCGGGCCGGTCCTGCACGAGCCGCAGGTCGAGCTTGACGACGTCGGGGCGCAGCAGCGGCATGAGCGCGAGGGACATCGCCTCGGCGCCGACGTCGTCCAGCGCGACGCCCCACCCGAGGGAGCGGACGCGCTCGACGGTGCGGAGCAGCTCGGCGGGGCGGGCCGCGAGGGCGCGCTCGGTGAGCTCGACGACGACGCGCAGGTCGCCCGGCGCCCCCTCGGCGAGGGCGAGCAGCTCGTCGAGCGGTGCCGCGTCGAGCACCTCGGGCTCGACGTTGACGAAGAGGGTGAGCGGGGCCAGCAGGCCGGCGTCGACGGCGCCGCTCAGCGCCGCGCGGCGGCAGGCGCCGTCGAGCTCGCCGAGGAGCCCGTGCGCGCGGGCGGCGTCGAAGAGGTCGGACGGCATCTCCAGCGCGGTCCCCCGCGGCCCGCGGGCCAGCGCCTCGTAGGCGACGACGGCGCCCGTGTCGAGGTCGACGATGGGCTGGAAGACGCTGCGGACGCCCCCCAGGGCGGCGCTCACCTCATGTCGGTCCAACGGGGACTCCTGCTCCTGCTGGTGGCCCGGGCGGGGCCGCGCGCGGGGCCCCGCGCCCGGACCTGGACGGCGGGAGCCCCGCTCTCCCGTCGGCAGGCGCGCGGGCCGCGCCCGGGCGTGCGCGGCACGGTCACCCGTCCGGCCCAGCGCTCAGGCGGCGGCGCCCTCCCGCAGCACGACGACGCCCCCGGCCGGCACGAGGACGGGGGCGGCGCCGTCGTGCGCCGCGCCCGTGAGGAGGTCCGTGCCGGACGCCGCCAGCGGCAGGTCGACGTCGCCGTGGTTGACGGCGAAGAGCCACGACACCTCCCCGGCGCGGCGCCGCACCACCTCGAGGTCCCGCGGGAGGTCGCGCGCGGGCGTGCCCGCGGCGGCGAGCACCTCGGCGTAGAGCTCCCGCAGGCCCACGACGTCGAGCCGGGTCGCGACGTACCAGGCGGCGCCCGCGCCCAGGTCGTGCCGCGTGAGCGCGGGGTGGCCGGCGTCGGGGCCGTCGAGGAAGGTCCGGAGCACCTGCGCACCGCGGGGCCGGACCCGCTCGGACCAGACGTCGGCCACCGGCCCCGGGGTGCCGCCCGCCGGCGAGAGGCGCACCCGCCCGCCCTCGGGCAACGGGTGCCACTCCTCGACGTCGAGGCCGAGCACGTCGCGCAGCTGCCCCGGGTACGGCCCGGCGGGGACGGCGTCGGTCTCGTCGACCACCCCGGAGAAGAAGGGGACGACGAGGTGCCCGCCCTGCTCGACGTACGCGCGCAGCACGTCCCGCGCCCGGTCCGGCACGAGGTACTGCTGCGGCAGCACGAGCACGCGGTGCCGGGCGAGGCGCTCGAGGTCGGCGTCCACGGGGACGACGGCGACGGTGCGGTGCAGGTCGAGCAGCGCCTCGTGGGTGGCCGCGGCCCGCTCGGCGTACGTGAGGTCGACCGTCGGCCGGAACTCCAGCTCGAGCGCCCACCAGGACTCCCAGTCCCACACCATCGCGACGTCGTCCTCGACGACGCTGCCCCGGACCTCCGCGAGGGCGGCCAGGTCGGCGCCCAGCGCGACGACGTCCCGCCACTGCCGCGAGCCCGTCCCCGCCTGCGGCAGCATCGCCGAGTGGAACTTCTCCGCCCCGGCGCGGGACGCCCTCCACTGGAAGAACATCGCGCCCTCGGACCCGCGGGCCACGTGCGTCAGCGCGTTGCGGCGCATCTCCCCGGGCCGCTTGGCCAGGTTGCGCGGCTGCCAGCTGACGGCCGACGTCGAGTGCTCGAGGAGGAGCCACGGGCCCCCGCCCGCGAGACCGCGGGAGATGTCGTCCGCGAGCGAGAGGCCCAGCTGCGGGCGCTCCGCGGCGGCCGTGAGGTAGTGGTCGTCGGCGACGACGTCCACCTCCCGCGCCCAGCGCCAGTAGTCGAGGTGCCGGCTGCCCTGCGTCATGAGGTTGGTCGTCACGGGGACGTCGGCGCCCGCCGCCGGGCGCCGCGCCCGGATGGCGTCGCGCTCCCCGACGAAGCAGGCCAGGTGCTCGTCGGAGGAGAAGCGCAGGTGGTCGAGCTGCTGGGCGGGGTTGGACGGCATGGGCGCGAGCCGCGGCGTCCCGACCTCCTCCCAGGTGCCGTACCGCTGGCCCCAGAAGGACGTCCCCCAGGCCTCGTTGAGACGGTCGAGGTCGCCGTACCGCTCCCGCAGCCACGCGCGGAAGGCGGCGTCGCTGACCGGGCACCAGCAGGCGCCGACGTGGGCGCCGAACTCGTTGCCGACGTGCCACAGGGCGAGGGCGGGGTGGCCGCCGAGGTCGGCGGCCAGGTGCCCGGCGAGGGCCTGCGCGGCGCGCCGGTACTCCGGGCTGCTGGGGCAGAAGTGCTCCCGCGCGCCGACGTCGAGGCGGACGCCCTCGCGCGTCATCGGCAGGGAGGCCGAGTACCGGCGCGAGAACCACGCCGGGGGCGAGGCCGTGGGCGTCGCGAGGTCGACCTTGATCCCCTCCGCGTGCAGCCGGTCGAGCAGCGCCCGCAGCCAGGCGGTCTCGTAGCGGCCCTCCTCCGGCTCGAGGAGGACCCAGGAGAAGACGCCGACCGTGACGAGGGTGACGCCCGCCTCGGCCATGAGGCGCACGTCCTCCTCGAGGACGTCGGCCGGCCACTGCTCGGGGTTGTGGTCGCCGCCGAAGGCGAGCCGGTCCAGGCGCGGGACGAGGTGGGGCACGGGTCTCCTCGGCGGGTCCGGGCCGGCGGCCGCCGGCGCGGCCCCACCGTAGGGACGGGCGCCGTCAGCCCACGGCCGCCCGCAGCGCCTCGGCGTCGCCCGCCGTGAAGGCGGCCCAGACGGCCGCGGCGCCGGCGTCGTCCGCGTAGAGGACCGACTGGCCCTGCTCCGTCCCGTCGCCGGCCACCGGCACGGTGACGGCGACGACGTCCTCGCCCGGCGTCGTCCCCAGCGCCCGCGCCAGGGCCTCGAGGTCGGCGGCACCGGTGGCGTCGTCGACCGCCACGTGCTCGCGGACGACGCCGAGGACGGCCCGTGCGCGGCGCGGGTCCGTCAGTGTGTCGGGCGAGAGCACCTCGTCGAAGAGGGCGAGGAGGTACCGCTGCTGGTTGGCGATCCGGTCGAGGTCGCCGCGGGGCAGGCTCTTGCGCTCGCGCAGGTAGGCCAGCGCCGTCGGGCCGTCGAGGGTGACCTCGCCCTCCGCGACGGGGACGCCCTGCGCCGTCATGGCGACGGGGTTGTGCACGGTGACGCCGCCGACGGCGTCCGTGAGGTCGGTGATGCCGGCGAAGTCGATGGCCGCGTAGTGCTGCACCTCCACGCCCGTCTCCTGCGCGAGCGTCCGCACGAGCAGGGACGGCCCGCCCCAGGAGTACGCGGCGTTGAGCTTGGCGGGGCCGTGGTCCGGCACGTCGACCCACAGGTCGCGCGGCAGGGAGACGAGGAGGACCTCGCCCGCCGGCGTCACGCGGCCGAGCACCATGACGTCGGAGCGCTGCGCCCCCGGCACCCAGTCGCCGTCGCCCTCGACCTGCGCGGCGCCGCGGGCGTCGGAGCCGACGAGGAGGAAGGGGCCGTCGAGCGGGCGCCCGTCCCCCTCGGACGCGCCGGCGCCGGGCGTGACGACGCCGGTGAGCCGCTGCAGGTCCGCGAGGGCGGTGCCCGCGACGCCGCGCAGGCCCACGAGCGCGACGGCCGTGGCGGCGACGAGGCCCAGCACGACGACGCCGGCGACGACCGCGCGGCGGCGGCGACGTCCACGGGTCGGGCGTCCGGCGGCGGTCTCGGCGGCGCCCGTGCGCGCCCGGCGGTCCCTGCTCATCCGGCCCTCCCGGCCCTCGTCGGGGAGGCCGTCGGCCGTCGTGCCCGGCGGGGCCCCCGGCCCGTGGCGCCCGCGGTGGCCGGCGCCTCGTCACGCACGGTAACGAGGTCAGGGGTGCGTGACCCACCCGTGACCGCGGCGGTGACCCGTCCGGACGCACGGACGCCCCGCCGGCGGGGGCCGGCGGGGCGTCGGTGGCGGTGCGTCGAGCGGCGTCAGTGCTCGTCGTAGTGGCCCTCGTGGGCCGCGTGGCGGTGCTCGCCGTGGACGTAGTCGACGTGGTCGCCGTGCTCGACGGTCGCGTGGCCGCAGCCCTCGCCGTGCTCGTGGTCGTGGCCGCCGTCGACGACGTGCGCGTCGACGGGGTGCTCGTCGTAGTGGCCGTCGTGGCCGTTGTGCGCGTGGCCGTCGTGGAGGTAGTCCACGTGGTCGCCGTGGGGGACGACGGCGTGGCCGCAGTCCGGGGCGTGCACGTGGTCGTGGTCCGCGTGGGTGTCGTGGGTGGTGGCGCTCATGGCGGTCCTCCGTCGGTCTCGGGGGGATGGCGGTGCGGGGGTGGCGGTACGGGGGCGGCGCGGGGCCGGTCAGCCGTCGTCGTCCTCGGTGCCGTGCGCGAGGGCGTCGGCGACCACGTGGGCCACGTGCTCGTCGACGACCTCGTAGGTGACGGTGCGGCCGTCGCGGCGGCCGTGGACCAGCCGGGCCTGCCGCAGCACCCGGAGGTGCTGGGAGACGAGCGGCTGGCTCACGCCGAGGTCCTCGGCCAGGTCGCCCACCGTGGCGGGGGCCTGCGCCAGACGCTGCACGAGCGCCAGGCGCCGGGGGGAGGCCAACGTGGCGAACAGCTCCGCCGTCCGCTCGTAGACCTCCTCCGCGACCACGACCGGGACCATAGGTGCGCACGTGCGCATGTGTCCACCGCGCGCCCGGCGCGCGACCCGCCGCTCCCTAGGCTCGGGCGCGAAGGACCACCCCTCGAGAGGACGACGACGTGCCCCGCCTCACCGACCCCTCCGTCCACCACCGCGCCGCGGACGACCGCTACGACGCCATGACCTACCGGCGCACGGGCCGCAGCGGGCTCGACCTGCCGCTGCTGTCGCTCGGGCTGTGGCACAACTTCGGCGACGACGTCCCCCTGGACCGCCAGCGCGCGGTGCTGCGCCGGGCGTTCGACCTGGGCATCACCCACTTCGACCTCGCCAACAACTACGGCCCGCCCTACGGCAGCGCCGAGGCGAACTTCGGCCGGGTGCTGCGGGAGGACCTGGCGCCCTACCGGGACGAGCTCGTCATCTCCAGCAAGGCCGGCTACGACATGTGGCCGGGCCCGTACGGGCAGGGCGGCGGCGGCCGCAAGTACGTCCTCGCGAGCCTCGACCAGTCGCTCGAGCGCCTGGGCCTGGAGTACGTCGACATCTTCTACAGCCACCGGCCGGACCCCTCGACGCCGCTCGAGGAGACGATGGGCGCGCTCGACACCGCCGTCCGCTCGGGCCGGGCGCTGTACGCGGGCATCTCCTCCTACGGCCCCGAGGACACCCGCCGGGCGGCCGAGATCCTCCGCGACCTCGGCACGCCGCTGCTCATCCACCAGCCCTCGTACTCGATGCTCAACCGCTGGGTCGAGACCGAGGGCCTGCTCGACGTCCTCGCCGAGGTCGGCGCCGGCTGCATCGCCTTCTCGCCGCTGGCCCAGGGGATGCTGACGAGCAAGTACCTCGACGGCGTGCCCGAGGGCTCGCGGGCCTCGCAGGGCAAGTCCCTGTCCCCCGACCTGCTGACCGAGCAGACGCTCGCCCACGTCCGCGCCCTCGACGGCATGGCGCGCGAGCGCGGCCAGTCGCTCGCGCAGATGGCGCTCGCCTGGGCGCTGCGCGACGAGCGGGTCACCTCGCTCGTCATCGGCGCCAGCAGCGTGCAGCAGCTCGAGCAGAACGTCGCCGCGCTGGAGCACCTCGCCTTCGACGACGAGGAGCTCCGCCGGGTCGACGAGCACGCCGTCGAGGCGGGCATCGACCTGTGGAAGGCCCCGCGGGAGGCCTGACGTCCCGGCCGGGGGGCGGCGCGGCGGTCAGCCGCGCCGCGCCCCCGGCCGCCGCCGGCGGGGAGGCCGGAGCCCGGCCGCGGTGACGGCGAGGACCGACAGCGCGACGAGGGCACCCGCCGGCGCCAGCACGACCCAGGGCGCGCGCTCGACGTACGGCATCCCGCCGGCCAGGACGAGGCCCCAGTCCGGCGAGGGCGGCTGCGGGCCCAGCCCGAGGAAGCCGAGGGCGGCGAGCGCCAGCGCGACGCCGGGCAGCCGGACGAGGGCGTTGCGGACGACGGGCGGGACGACGGCCGGCAGGACGTGCCGCACCGTGCGGCGCACCCGCCCGACGCCGAGGACGGGCAGGACCTCGACGTGCGGACGGGCCCGCGCCTCGCCGACGAGCGCGGCCGTGTGCGCGGCCAGCGGCGCCCAGCTCACGAGCAGGACCGCCACCGCCGCCCCCGCCGCCGAGGGCCCGACGAGCGCCACGACGACGATGCCGGCGACGACGGGCGGCGTCGCGTTCGTCACCTCGACGAGCCCCGTGGTCGCGCGCGGGAGGAGGCCGAGCACGACGCCGAGGACGCAGGACAGCGCGGTGACGGCGAGCGCGAGCGCGCCGGTCGCGGCGGCCCCCGCGGCCAGGCGGGCGAGGAGGTCGCGGCCGGACGCGTCGGCGCCCAGGAGCAGGTCCGGCGACGGCGGGGCGAGCCGCCCGCGGTCGGCGGCGTAGGCGTCCCCCGGCAGCCCGAGGGCGACGACGAGCACGAGCAGCAGCGCGGCGGCGGCGGGCACGACCCAGGCGGCCCGGCCGGCCGGCGTCGGGACGGGGGGCGGCGGCAGGGCGGCCGTGCGGGCCGCCGCGCCGAGGAGCAGCCGCCGCGCCGCCTGCGCGAGCGCCCCGAGGACGGCGGCGACGAGGAGCAGGGCGAGGACGCCGACCTGCAGGGCGGGCAGGTCCTGCGCCGACGCGGCGCCGAGGGTGAGGCGGCCGAGCCCCGGGACGGCGAAGACCTGCTCGACGGCGACGGCGCCGCCCGTCAGGCCGACGAGCACGAGCCCCACCTGCGGCAGCAGCCCAGGGAGCGCGCGGAGGAGGAGGCCGCGCGCCAGCATGGCCCGCGAGGCACCCGCCGCCGTCCACGTGGCGACCCAGGAGCCCGTGGCGGCGTCCGCGACGGCGTCCGCGAGGAGCAGGCCGAGCAGGCCCCCGCCCGGCACGCCGAGGGCGAGCGCGGGCAGCACCGCGTGGTGCAGCCCCTCCCAGCCGTAGGGCGGCAGCACCCCCCACCACACGGCGACGACGACGAGGAGCACCGACGCGAGGAGGAAGTCGGGCAGGGCCACGAGGGTCGCGGCGAGCGCGCCGCCCGGACGGCGCGGTCGGCCGCCGGCGGCCCGCCGGAGGGTGGGCAGGACGAGCAGGCCGGCCACGACGACCGCGACGAGCGCGGCCAGCGCCATGAGGGTGAGGCTCACGCCGAGCCCCTCGACCGCCCCGGCGAGGACCGGCCGCCCGCTGACCCACGACGTCCCGAGGTCGCCGCGGACCGCGTCGGCGAGCCAGCGTCCGAGGAACGTCCACGGGCCGTCGTCCAGCCCGAGGTCGGCGCGCACGGCCGCGAGCGCCTCGGGGGTGGCGAGGGTCTCCGCCGAGCGGCTGCGCAGGACGGTGAGCGCCGGGTCGGTGCGCGACAGCCAGGGCAGGAGGCCGACGAGCGCGACCGTCCCGCCGACGGCGGCGAGGCGGGACACGGGCACGACGAGGTCGCCGGCCCGCCGCCGCCACCGGCGCGGGTCGGCGGGCACCGCGGGACGGGGGGCGTCGGGGTCGAGGACGCGGTGGCCCGCGGCGCCCGGGGGCGCCGCGGCCGTGGACGGGCCGGCGGTCACGGGCGTCAGCCCACGCTCGTCCCGGGCAGCACGAGCAGGCGCTCGCGCGGGTCGCGCGCCGCCCCGGCCACCCGCGCCGACTCTCCCTGGACCACCCGCTCGTGGAGCATGGGGATGCCGGCGTCGGCCTCGAGGACGAGCCGCTCCGCCTCGAGGACGGCGGCCCGTCGCGCGTCGCCCGGAGGGGTCCTCGACGCCCGCACGAGCGCCGCGTCGACCTCCGGGTCGCAGAGCTGGGAGATGTTGAAGGAGCCCTCGCAGGCGAAGTCGGAGTAGAGGTACGCCACGGGGTCGCCGGAGTCGAGGACCGTGGCGCGCGAGAGGACGAAGGCGTCGAAGGCGCCGTCGAGGGCGTCGGCCTCGATCTGCGCGTACTCGCGCACCTCCTGCGTCACGTCGAAGCCGACGGCCTCGAGCTGCTGCTCGAGCTGGACGGCGACCTCGGGCAGCTCGGCCCGGTCGGTGAAGGTCCCGAGGGTCAGCGGCGTGCCGGGCGGCACCGTCCCCGCCGCGGTGGGCGTCCGGTCGGGGCGCCCCTCGGCGGCCCACGGCAGCGCCGGGCCGAGCAGGCCCTCGGCGACGTCGGCGCGACCCTCGTAGACGCCCTCGACGATGCCCTCCGCGTCGACCGCCTCCCGCACGGCGGCGCGCAGCGCCGGGTCGGCGAGGACGCCGTCGGCGGTGTTGAGGTAGAGCGTGTTGGTCCGGGGCATCGGGACCTCGGTGATGAGCTCCTCGTCGACGAGGGACGCCTGCGAGACGGGGATCGCCTCGACGACGTCCGCGGTGCCCGTCCGCAGCGCCGCCGCGCGCGCCGTCCCGTCGGAGACGTAGCGCGCGTCGATGCCCGCGGCCGCCGCCGGCTCCCCCCAGTAGTCGTCGTAGCGCTCGAGCGTCGCCCCGGTCGTGCCGTCGCGGACGGTCAGCTCGAAGGCGCCCGTGCCCGTGCCGACGGGGTCGACGACGCCGCCGTCGCCGTACGCGGCCTCGGCGAGCACGACCAGCTGGGGGCTCGAGAGCCGCTGCGGCACCAGCGGGTCCACCTCGGCGGTCCGCACGAGCACCGCGGAGGGGTCGGCCGGGTCCACCTCGGCGGTGAGGTCCACGCCGTCGAGGATGCGCGGCGGCGTCGTCGCGCCGGCCGCCGCGGTGAGCGACCGGACCACCGCCGCGGCCGTGAGGTCGGTGCCGTCGTGGAAGGTCACGCCCGGCCGGACCGCGAAGCGCCAGGTGAGGTCGTCGACCTGCTCCCACGCCGTGGCGAGCGCCGGCTGCGCGTCCCCGGCCTCGTCGAGGACGACGAGCGTCTCCGCCGTCGACCAGCGGGAGAGCTTGAAGGCGTCGTCCGACAGGGGCGACAGCGCGGAGCGGGGCGGCTGCAGGTGCGCGATGCGGATGCGGTCGTCCGGGGCCGCGGCGTCGGCGCCCCCGGCGTCCCCGGTGCCGGCGGGCCCGGCCGAGAAGCACCCCGAGAGGAGGGTGCCGGCGAGGAGGAGGCCGCCGGCGCGGGCGGCGGTGGTGCTGCGGGTGGGCATGGCGGTGCTCTCCAGGGGTGCGGGGCCGGCGGGGGCCGGGGCGGGTCGGGTCAGGCGGGGGACGGGACCGGGGCGACGACGGACGCGTCGACGAGCGCGCGGGCGGCGGCGGAGCGGGGGGCGGCGAGGACGACGTCGGCGGGGCCCTCCTCGACGACGCGGCCGCCGTCGAGGACGAGCACGCGCGGGCAGAGCGCGGCGGCCGCGGCGAGGTCGTGGGAGACGACGACGAGCGCCGTCCCCTGCTCCTGCGAGACCCGCCGGAGCAGGGCGAGGGCGTCCGCGCGGCGGGGCGGGTCGAGGCCGCCGAGCGGCTCGTCGGCCACGAGCAGCCGGGGGCGGGTGACGAGCGCGCGGGCGAGCGCGACCCGCTGGGCCTGCCCGCCGGAGAGCTGTCCGGGGAGCCGGTCGGCGAGGTCGTCGTCGAGGCCGACGGCCTCGAGCGCCCCCGCGACGCGCGCCGCCCGGTCCGCCGGCGCCACGGCGGGCTCGAGCCGGCGGACGGGCTCGGCGACGAGGTCGCGCACGGCGGCGCGCGGGTCGAGGGAGAGGGCCGGGTCCTGGGGGACCAGCTGGACGAGACGGCGGAACCAGCGCAGGGCCCCTGCCCGGCCGGGTCGCACGGGCCGCCCCCCGGCGACGAGCGTGCCCGCGTCGAGCGGCTGCAGCGCGAGCAGCGCGCGGACGAGCGTGGACTTGCCCGAGCCCGAGCGGCCCACGAGCGCGGTGCGCTCCCCCGGCGCGACGACGAGGTCGACGCCCGCCAGGGCGTGGACGGGCGCGGCGCCACGACGACGGTGGACGACGTGCAGGCCACGGGCCTCGAGCAGGCTCACGCCGGCACGCCCGCCGGGGCGGGGACGGTCGCACCGGCCCGGGGGTCGGTGCCGCCGGCGCGGTCGGCCCCGACGAGCGCGCGGGCGGCCGGGTGCCCGGGGGCGGCGAGCACGCGGGCGGTCGGGCCGGTCTCGACGACCCGGCCGTCCGCGACGACGGCGACGCGGGAGCAGAGCGCCGCGGCGACGGCGAGGTCGTGGGTGACGAGGAGGAGGCCGGCGCGGCCGGGCCCGGTCCGGTCGGCGAGGACGTCGAGCACCGCCGCCTGCGTCACGGTGTCGAGCGCCGTCGTCGGCTCGTCGGCGACGACGAGCGGCGCCGCGGCCGCGAGCGCGACGGCGAGGGCCACCCGCTGGCGCTGGCCGCCGGACAGCTCGGCCGGGCGGCCCGCGGCGACGCGCCGCGGGTCCTCGAGGCCCACGGCGGCGAGGAGCTCGAGCACCGCGCGGCGGGCGGCGGCGCGACCCGGGCGGCGCCCCGCCCGGTCGTGGCGCGCGCGCAGCGGCATCGCCACCTGGGCACCGACGGCGACGAGCGGGTGCAGCGCCGCCGAGGGGTCCTGCAGGACGACGGCGGGGCGCCGGTCGACGGGGCGGCGGGGGCCCGGGACGTCGAGGACGTCGGCGCCTCCCAGCCGGACCCGTCCCTGCGCCCGCAGCCCCGGCGGGAGCTGCCCGCGGACGGCGGCCGCGGTGAGGCTCTTGCCCGACCCCGACGCGCCGACGAGGGCCACGCGCTCGCCGGCGCCGACGGCGAGGTCGACGCCGCGCAGCAGCGGCACGGTGGCGTCGCGACGGGTGGCGGGGACCTCGACCCGCAGGTCGGAGACCTCGAGCACGGGCTCGTCGGCGGCCGTGCCGTCGGCGGTCCCGGTCGCCCCGGCCCGGGGACGCCCGTGGTGCGCCGGCGGCGTCGCGGTCGTGGGCGCGGGACGGCCCCCGCGGTGGTGACGGGCGACGGAGGGCAGGACCGGGCGACGGTGCGGCACGGCGACCTCCGGGCGTGGTGGAGCAGGACGCCGCGGAGGTTAGCGCAGGTGGGAGTCGTTATCGTTAGCCACTGGGCACGCGCCCCGGGCCGGCGAGGTCGGCGAGGAGGTCGGCCAGCCCGCCGTCGGCCCGTCCGCGCGTCCGACCGCTCGTCACGGCGCGCGGCCACGTCGGACGGACGACGACCCCGCCGGCCGCCGCGACGGCGTCGAGCAGCGCCGCGTCCTCGCCGGAGTCGACGCGCGGGAAGCCGCCGGCCGCCCGCCAGGCCGACGCGCGCACCCCTAGGTCGGCGCCGTAGACGTGCCCGTGCTCCTCCCCGCCGACCCCGTCGCGGGGCCGGACGAGGCGGGCGTAGCGCTCGCGGGCCGGGCGGTCGAGGCCCGGGTCGTCGTCGAGGTCCACCGCGCCGGCCACGAGGTCCGCCCCCGCGTCCGCGCGCCGTACCTGCTCGACGAGCCACCCGGGCGGGACGACGGTGTCCGCGTCCGTCCCCGCCACCCACAGCTCGTCCGTCGCGACGGGCCGCCGTCGCCGGGCGAGCGCGAGCCCCGCGGTCACGGCGGCGTCCCGCACCTCCGCGACGGTGCGTCGCGGCGCGGGCCCGAGCTCGACGACGAGCGTGCCGGGGCGGCCCCCGAGCACGGCCTCCACGGCGGCGCGGGAGCCGTCGACGCAGCGGTCGAGGGCGACCGCGACGACGACGGGCAGCGGCACGCGGGCGGCCGCGGCGAGCACCGAGCGCAGGCAGGCCCGCACGCGCCGCTCCTCGTCGCGCACGGGGACCGCCACGACGACGGCCCGGACCGGTCGTCGGCGGCCGCGCGGCGCCGGGACGGGGTGCGGCTCAGCCGTCATCGCCGGGACGTCGCCACACGTCGAGGAGGAACGGCTCCTCGACGTGGGCGACGAGGTGCTCGGCGCCGTCGTCCTCCAGCCGCCGGAGGCGGCGGTGCACCTCGTCGCCGGGGACGGGCAGCGTCTCGGGGTCCCGCCGCCAGTGGACGGCGAGGAGCTCGCCGCCCGGCGCCAGCAGGGCGGGCAGCCGCGCGACGAGCTCGTCGAGCGCGTCGGGCCGCAGGAAGTACCCCACCTCGGAGAGGACGACGAGGTCGACGACGGCGCCGGGGCCGCTGGGCAGGTCGTCCGGCACGGTGCCCCGGCGGACGTCGACGTCGGCGCCCCCGAGGCCCGCGGCGGCGACCTCGCGCCGGGCGAGGTCCACCGCGACGGCGGAGGCGTCCAGCGCCGTGAGGCGGCCGGCCCGCCGGGCCAGCTCGACCGTCATGACGCCGTTGCTGCAGCCGATCTCGAGGACCCGGCCGTAGCGCTCGCGCGGCAGGGCCGCCAGCGCTAGGGCGCGCTTGCGGCGCTCGTACCAGTCGCCCCGGACGCGCCACGGGTCGGCGTCGCCCCGGTAGAGGGCGTCGAAGTGCTCGCCGTCGAAGGGCGGGAGGTCGGAGCGGTCGGGGTCCTGCGGACACCCTGCGCCCGTGGGGGCGCTCACGCCGTCACCACGAGGCCGTCGCCGGCGAGCGCGGCGAGGTCGTCGGGCCCGAGCAGCGGCCCGTGCCCCTCGAAGCCCTCGACCTGGCTCGCGTGGGCGGCGAGCGCCGCGGCGAGCCGGCCCGCCGCCGGTCCCGCGACGGGCACGCGGGACGCCGTCGCCCGGGGCAGGCGGGCGTCGTCGTCGTCCCACCAGACCCGCGCCCACAACGGGGCCTGCACCGACGGCACGGCGAGGCGGGCGGCCAGGGCGACGGCCGCGAGCGCCGCCCCGGCGTGGTCGTGGTGCGGGTCGTGCGGCCACAGGCCCACGACGAGGTCCGGGGGCGACGCGGCGGCCGCCGCGTCGACGGCCCCGCGCACGGCGGCGGCGACGTCGGGCAGCCGGGCGTCGGGCAGCCCCGCCCGGAGCACCCGCCCGCCGCGGTGACCGGCCCCGGGGAGCAGGGCCGCCCACGCGGCGTCGAGCTCGTCGCGGCGCACCGCCGCGAGCCGGGCCCGCCCCGCCGCGTCGAGGGCGGGGTAGGCCGCCTCCCCGTCGGTGAGGACGAGCAGGTCGAGGACCCAGCCGGCGGCGTCGAGCGTCGTGACGACGGGCCCGAGCGCCAGGACCTCGTCGTCGGGATGGGCGACGACGACGAGCGCCCGACCCGGCGGCACCGGCGGCGCCCACACCGGGAGGACGGGGCGGCCGGGCCGCGCGGTGGCCGTCGACGCGGTCACGCCGCGTCCAGGACGGCGCGGCCGAGCCGCTCGAGGTCGCCCTCGGCGTGCTGCTGGCGGACGTAGACGGCGAGGTCGGCGGCGCGGCGGGCGATGTCGGCGTCCCGGCACAGCGGGGTGGCGCCCGTGGCGCGGGCCGAGCGGCGCAGCACCTCCTCGACCACCTGGTCGACCTCGTGGCGCACCCGCAGCGCGAGCGTCGTGCGGTCGCCCGTCGGGTCGGCGTCGACGACGCCCGCGGCCTCGGCCAGCAGGGCCTGCCCCCGGGCGACGGCCGACGACGCCGCCCCGAGGTGGACGAGCTGGTGCGGTGTCGGGGCCCGCCCGGAGGCCTCGCCCCGCGCGAGCGAGGCCGTCAGCGCCCGGACGACGCCGCGGGCCCCGCCCCACCACACGGCGGCGACGCCGAGCCCGCCGACGTGGAGGCCGGGCCGGCCGGCGTAGAAGCCCGGCGGGCCGACGACCGCGGCGGCGGGCACGTCGACGTCGTCGACGACGACGTCGAGGCTGTCGCTGTCGTCCATCCCGACGGCCGCCCACGTGCCCGGCCGCGGCGTCACGCCGGTCCCGCGGACGTCGAGGAGGACGAGGTGCGGCTGCCCGCCGTCCTCCGTGGCGGTGACGAGCGCGGCGTCGAGGACGCGGGCGCCGCTGGCGTAGCGCAGGGTGCCCGCGACCCGCAGCCCGCCGTCGCCGGTGGCGACGGCCCGCAGCCCCGTCCCCTCGCTGGCCGACGCCCACACGCCGAGCAGCGCGTCCTCCGGCGCCGGCACGCCCGCCTCGGCCAGGACGGCGACGGCGTCCGTGTGCCCCTCGGCGAGGCGGCCGAGCACGAGGTCGGCGCTCCCCCACTCCGCGAGGGCGGCCCACCGCTCGGCCGTCCGGCCGACGCCGGGCAGCGGGACGTCCAGCTCGCCGGCCGCGAGCATCGCCCGCAGGTGGGCGCGCTGCGCCGCCAGGACGTCGGCGGTCGGAGAGGTGCTGCGCGGGAACGGGTCGTCCGGGAGGGCGGGCGGTGCGGAGGTCACGCCCACGATCCTGCGCGCGCCCGGCCCGCCGTGCCCGCCGTGGCGGCTGCCGTGCCGCGGTGGGCATCCCGCCGGCTCGTGCCCGGCCGGGCCCGCGCCCTAGCGTCGCGGGATGGCCGTCCACGTCGTCCCGCACCGCGACGCGTCGCTCCACGGGCGCTTCGACGCCGACCTCCCGCCCCTGCTGGAGGTCGCGAGCGGCGACGTCCTCGTCCTGTCCACCGTCGACGCCGGATGGCACGCCGACGAGCAGGGCGACCTGCACGGACCCGACGCCGCGCCGGCGCCGCGCCCGGGCCGGGACCGCGAGCAGGACCCCGGGCACGCGCTCACCGGGCCCTTCGCCGTCGTGGGGGCCGAGCCCGGCACGGTGCTGGAGGTCCGGGTGCGCGCCCTCGAGCCCGGCGGCTGGGGCTGGACCCGGGCGGGCGGCTGGCCGAGCTGGTGCAACGACGCGCTCGGCGTCGCGGACGCCGACCCCGAGATGCTGCTCTGGCACCTGGCCTGGGACGCCGCCGCGGGCACCGGCACCGCGCGCGACCAGCACGGCGACGTCGTGGCGCTCCGGCCCTTCCTCGGCGTCGTCGGCGTCTGCCCCGCCGGACCCGGTCCCCGCAGCACGGTGCCCCCGCGCCGGACCGGCGGGAACCTCGACTGCCGCGAGCTCGTCGTCGGCAGCAGCCTCTTCCTGCCCGTCGAGGTGCCGGGGGCGCTGCTGTCGGTCGGGGACGGCCACGCGGCGCAGGGGGACGGCGAGGTCTCCGGCCTCGCCGTCGAGTGCCCGATGCGGCGCGTGGAGCTGGAGGTCGTGCTGCACACCGCCCCCTCGCCCGCCCTCGCCCGGACGCCACGCGCGACGACGCCGGCGGGCGACGTCACCTTCGGCGTGGACGCCGACCTCCGCCGGGCGACCGTCATGGCGCTCGACGGGATGGTCGAGCTGCTGCGCGAGCGGCACGGCCTCGGCCGCACCCGCGCGCTGGCCCTGGCGTCGGTGGCCGTGGACCTGCGGGTCACCCAGGTCGTCAACCAGGTGCACGGGGTCCACGCGGTCCTGCCGCCGGGCCGCCTGGTCGTCGGCGGGCGGTGCCGCCGACCGAGCAGGCCCTCGTCGCGGCACCGGGACCGGCGCCGGCTCGGTGGACCGGCGGCTGACCGCGGTGGTCCTGCTCCCCATGGCTCCTCGTGCCGACGACCGCTCAGGTGCTCGCCGCCCGGACCGATGGACCGCCACGACGGGACGCGGTCGAGCGGCCCGAGACGGAGCGGGGAGTCGGTGTGACGGGCGAGGAGCCGGTGGACGGGCTGCTGTCCTTCGAGGCCGCCAGCGCACGGGTGCTGTCGTGCCTGCAGGAGCAGCTGCCGCTCGGCATGTGGGCGATCACCCGCCGTGACGGCGAGGAGCAGGTCTTCGTCGACGTCCGCGACGACACCTTCGGCTTCGCCCCGGGCGACGTGGCCTCGTGGGAGGGCTCCCTGTGCCGACGGATGGTCGCCGGCGCACCCCGGCTGGCGCACGACACCGCCGCGGTCGAGGAGTACGCCGCGACGGCCCCGGTGCAGCAGTGGCCGGTCGGGGCCTACGTCGGCGCGCCGATCCGGCTCGAGGACGGGCACCTGTACGGGACGTTGTGCGGCTACCACCCCCGGTCCGTGGCCGCCGGGGAGGTCGAGCGGCTCGCGCCCGTCCTCGACCTGCTGGCCGACCTGCTCGCGCAGGTGCTGCTGTCCGAGCGGCTGCGGGCGCAGGCCCGGGAGCGGGAGGCCGAGCTGCACCGGCTGGCGACCCACGACGGGCTCACCGGCCTGGCCACCCGGGCGGTGTTCCACGACCGCCTGGCGCACGCGCTGGACCTGCACCGCTCCGACGGACGGGCTATCACGGTGCTGCTGATGGACCTCGACGACTTCAAGGGCGTCAACGACACGCACGGGCACGCCGTCGGCGACGACCTGCTGGTGCAGGTCGCCGCCCGGTGGGCGGCGATGGTCAGCCCCGGCAACACCCTCGCGCGCCTCGGCGGCGACGAGTTCGCCCTGCTGGTCGAGGACGACACCCCGCTCGAGCGGATCACCGCGGTCGCCCGGGGCGTGCTGGCCGGCCAGAGCTACGACGTCGCGGGCGCCCCGCGGACGGTCGGCGTCAGCGCCGGCCTGGTGCACCTGGACGCGACCACGCCGCCCACCACGGCGGCGGAGGTGCTGGTGCGTGCGGACACGGCGATGTACGCCGCCAAGCGCTCCGGCAAGCACCACCTCGTCGTCCACGAGCCGGCCGTGCGGGACACGGCGCACCGCATCCCCTCCCAGCCGGCGCCGGGCCGGCCGTCCCCGACGAGGGCGGCATGAGCCCGGCGGCCGAGGAGCTGGTCCCCGTCGTGGACGGGGTCGTCTCGATCGCCGGCGAGGAGTCCGAGCGCGGCGTGCTGGAGCGTCTGGTCGACGTCGCCCGCACCCTCACGGCCGCGCGCTTCGGCGTCGCGCTGCTGGTCGGCGCCGACGGGGCCCCGTCGGCGCTGGCCCACCAGGGCATGACGTCGACCGAGGTCTCGGTGCTGCCGCACCTGCCCCGGCCCGTCGGGCTGGTGGGGGTGGTGCTGACCGGCAGGACGCTGCGGCTGGACGACATGCGGACCCATGCCGAGGCGGTCGGGCTGCCCTCGGCGCACACCCCGATGGCGGCGCTGCTGGCCCTGCCCGTCACGCACGACGGCGTCGTGCTCGGCGCGCTCTACCTGACCCGCCCCCCGGGCCACGGCACCTTCGACGACACCCACGAGGCGCTGGCCCGTGCCCTGACGCGTCAGGCCGCCGTCCGTGTCACGTCGCTGCGGGCCCGGCAGCGGGCCCTCGAGGTCGTCGACGTCCTCGCCCCCCTCGCCGGCGGCGGCCGCCCCGGCGACCGCTCCGGCACCGCACCGGGCGAGGCCTCCACGGCGACCTCCCCGGTGGTGCGGCGGCTGCTGGCCGCCGGACGCGCGACCACCGGCCTGGAGGTCACCGCGCTGTCCACGCTCGAGGGCGGCACCCAGACCTTCACCGTCGTCGAGGCCGGCCCCGACGTCGGTCCGGCCCTGCAGGGGCTCGTCGAGGGCAGCAGCCTCGACGCGGCGGACGGCTACTGCAGCCGCGTGCTGGACGGCACGCTGCCCGCCTCGGTGGCCGACGTCCGCAGCCACCCCACCCTGGCCTCCCTGCCGGTCACGAAGGCCTTCGGGGTCGGCGCCTACTGCAGCGTCCCCGTGCACCTGCCCGACGGCACCCTCTACGGGACGGTCTGCGGCGTCGGGTCCACCGCGTCGACGCCGCTGACCCCCGGCCAGCTCGGCGCCCTGCAGACCATCGCCGATCTCGTCGGCGCCCACGTCGCGCAGGAGCTCGAGCAGCACCGGCGCCGCGAGGACGAGCGCCGCACCTTCACGCCTCATCTGGACGGGCGACGTCGCACCCTCGTCCTGCAGCCGATCGTCGACCTCGCCACCGGCGACGTCGCCGGCCACGAGGCGCTGTCCCGCTTCACCGACCCCGCCGGCGCCCCCCGGCGTCCCGACCACGTGTTCGCCGACGCCGCCGACCTCGGCCTGGGCGTCGAGCTGGAGCAGGCCGCCGCCGCCGACGCCCTCGCCCTGCTCCCCCACCTGCCCACCGGCCAGTACCTGTCGGTCAACCTCTCGGCCGCCGCCCTGCTGCACCCCGCCACCCACGACCTCCTCGCCGACGCCCTCGACCCCGCCCACCCCCGCCGCCTGGTCGTCGAGCTCACCGAGCACGACCGGGTCCAGGACTACCCCACGCTCCTGACCGCCCTCGCCGGCCTCCGGGCCCGAGGCCTCCTGCTGGCCATCGACGACACCGGCGCCGGTTACGCCAGCCTCCAGCACCTGACCCGGCTCGAGCCCGACGTCATCAAGCTCGACATCGCCTTCGTCCGCGCCGTCCACACCGACCCCGCCCGCCGTGCCATCGCCCGCGCCGTCATCGGCCTGTCCCACGAGCTCGGCGCCACCTGCGTCGCCGAGGGGGTCGAGGACGCCGCCGAGCTCGCCGAGCTCCGCCTCCTCGGCGCCACCCACGCGCAGGGCTTCCACCTCGCCCGCCCCGCGCCGCCGGACCTCCCCGGACCGGCGGGCACGGGCGTCCCCCGCCCCCGGGCTCCCGCCGCCCTCCGCACGACGCCGGCGGCGAGCGCCCCACCCGCGCCCTGACGGCGACGGTCGCGGGAGGTCCGTCCGCCGCCGAGGGCTCGGACGGGTGCCGCCGCCGGGCTCACGGCTGCTGCGTCGTCAGCAGGAGCAGCCAGTCCCGCGACGTCCGGACGAGCGCGTAGCGTCGCGGCGCGCCCCGGCCGTGGAGGGTGAGGACGAGACGCCGCTCGTCGCGGCTGTGCTCCTCCCACCAGCCGGTGTCGGCGACGGACTTGTCGTCGTCCTCGTACGCCAGGTGGTCGAGGTCGTGGTCCGGCACGGCGACCGCGAGCCGCCGGTCGCCCGCCCGCCCCGGCAGGCCCCGCGGCAGCGCCCAGGAGCGCAGGACGCCGTCCTCCTCGAGCCGCAGGTCGAGGTGGTGGGTCGGCCGGCGGTGGTCGTGGAGGACGAAGGACGGCCGCACCGTCGTCCCGTCACCGCCCACGCCCCCATGGTCGCCGCGGCGTGGTCGGATGGCCCAGCGGCGGCGTCCAGCACGGCGGCCCGGCGCCGACGGCAGGAGATCACTCGTGACGAGCACCTCCGGCAGCGCCTCCTCCGGCCGCGCCGTCCGCGCCCGCGGCGGACCCGCCGACCCGTGGCGGCGGACGACGGCAGCGGGCGTCCTGCTGGGTGCGGGCGTCGCGGCGTCCGTCGTCGACCTGCTCGTGCTGCACCTGCTCCTGCAGTGGCACCACTTCTACGACCGCTCGACGACGGCCGTCGCGGTCGCCTCGGACGGCGTCCTCCACGCGCTCGGCTGGACGGCGACCGTCTGGGGCCTCGTGCTCCTGCTCGACGTGCGACGGCGCGGGCCCGTGCCGCGCGGGCGGTGGTGGGGCGGCGTCCTCGTCGGCCTCGGCGGGTTCCAGCTCGTCGACGGCGTCGTCGACCACAAGCTCCTGCGCCTGCACCAGGTCCGCTACGACGTCGAGGACCTGGTGGTCTACGACGTCGTGTGGATCGGGTCGGCGGTGCTCGTGCTCGCGGCGGGGCTGGTCGTGCTGCGCCGCGCCGGGCGGTCGGCCGCCCGCGGCGACGGCTGAGACGCCGTGCACCACCACGGCTCCGGGCCCGCGGGCGGCGTCGTCGTCCTCGACGCCGTCACCGCCGCCGCCCTCGTCGGCGCGGGCGCGCTGCTGGCCGTGGCGGTCGTCCGCGCCCGGCGCCGCGGGCCGTGGCCGGCGCACCGGACGGCGCTCCTCGCCCTCGGGCTCGTCTGCGTCGCCGCGGCTCTCGTCGGCCCGCTCGCCGTCGCCGCCCGCACGGGCTCCTCGGCCTTCACCGCGCACATGGCCGGGCACCTCCTCCTCGGGATGCTCGGGCCGCTGCTGATCGTGCGCGGGGCGCCCGTCACGCTCGCGCTGCGGGCGCTGCCCGTCGGGCCCGCACGTCGTCTCGTCCGTGCGCTGCGGAGCCGCCCGGTCCGCCTGCTGACCCACCCCGTCGTCGCCGCCGTCCCGGCCACGGGCGGGCTGTGGGTGCTCTACGGCACCGACCTGCTCGCGCTGACGCACACCTCGCCGCCCGTCGCCGCAGCGGTCCACGCCCACGTCCTCGTCTCGGGGTGCGTGCTCACGGCGTCGCTCGTGGGCGTCGACCCCGACCCGCACCGGGCGCCCGTCCCCCTCCGCGCCGCGGTGCTCGCGGCCTCGCTCGCCGCGCACACCGTCCTGGCCCAACGCCTCCGGACGGACCCGCCGGCCGGCGTCGGGCCCGCCGAGGCCGAGACCGGGGCGCTGCTCATGCTCTACGGCGGCGAGGTGGTGGACGTCGCGCTCGTCGCCCTCGTCGCCGCCGGCTGGTACCGGGCGACGGCGCCCCCGCGGGTGCCGGTCAGAGCGCGCGCGGGCGGTACGCCTCGACCAGCCGGTCCATGACGTCGTCCATGTGCGGGTCCACCACCCGGCGGGCCGGGTCCTCGTCGTGCCACGCCACCACCTCGCGCGCCCCGCGCGAGAACGGCGTGGTGGCCACGAAGTCGGGCACGAGCGTCCTCAGCAGGCTGTTGTCGAAGACCATCGAGTGGGACTTGTCGCCGAGCAGGCCGGCGCCCCACTCGGCGTCGACGGCGGCGACGGCGTCCGACGGCACGTGGACGAGCCGGGGCTCGATCCCCGCGGCCTCGCCGACGGTCCGGAAGATCTCGTCCCACGGCAGCGCCTCGTCCGAGGTGATGTGGACGGCCTGCCCGAGCGCGTGGCGGTTGCCGAGGAGGCCGACGAAGCCGCGCGCGAAGTCGCGGTGGTGCGTGAGGGTCCACAGCGAGGTGCCGTCGCCGTGGACGACGACCTCCTTGCCCCGGCGCATGCGGTCGACGACGGTCCACCCGCCGTCGAAGGGCAGCAGCGTCCGGTCGTAGGTGTGCGACGGCCGCACGACCGTGACGGGGACGCCCTGCTCGCGGTACGCCGTCGTCAGCAGGTCCTCGCAGGCGATCTTGTCGCGGCTGTACCGCCAGAACGGGTTGCGCAGCGGCGTCGACTCGACGACCGGCAGGCGCGCGGGCGGCGTCTGGTACGCCGAGGCCGAGCTGATGAACACGTACTGCCCGGTGCGGCCGGTGAAGACGTCCAGGTCGGTGCGCACGTGCTCCGGCGTGAAGGCCACCCAGTCGACGACGACGTCGAACTCCTCGTCCCCCAGCGCCTCCCGCAGTGCGGCGGGGTCGCGGACGTCCGCGTGGAGCACTCGCGCGGCCTCCGGCAGCGGCCGCGTCGAGGTCTGCCCGCGGTTGAGGACCGTGAGGTCGACGCCGCGCTCGACGGCGAGCGCGGAGCAGGCCGAGCTGATGATGCCGCTGCCGCCGAGGAACAGGACCTTGAGGTCGCTCATCCCCGCACGCTAGGGGCGCTCAGAGGTAGCTGCCGGTCAGCGGCTCGGCCCGCCACCGCCCCTCGGCCACGACGGCGAGCACCCGCTGCGTCGTCAGGCCCCGCCCGTGCGCGAGCACCGCGCGGCGCACGACCTCGCGCAGGTCCGCGCCGGTCACCCCGGCGGGCAGCGCGGCGGCGACCGTCGTGGTGTCGACGCGGGCGCCGTCGTCGAGCGCGACCCGCGCCAGGTACCGGTCGAGGATGCGCGCCGACGCCGCGGCGTCCGGCGGGTCGAGCGTGATGACGCTGTCGAAGCGGGCCGAGCGCGTCACCGCCGCGTCGAGGGCGGAGGGGTCGTTGGTCGAGGCGATCGTGAGGACGTCGGTGTACGGCTCGGTGCCGTCGAGCACCGCGAGGAAGTCCGCGAGCGCGGTGCCGCGGGCGCCCGCGCGGCGGTCGCCGAGGTAGAGGTCGACGTCCTCGAGCACGACGACGCACGGCCCGAGGTCCGCGGTCTCCCGGTAGACCTGCCGCAGCACCGTCGAGGCGGCCGCCGCGTCGACGACGACGACCGTGAAGTCGCCCGCCATCTCCCGGGCGACCACCCGGCTGAGGGCGCTCTTGCCCACGCCGGGCGGGCCGGCCAGCAGGACACCGCGGTTCGTGCCGAGGCCCGCCTCGCGCAGGACGTCGGCGCGGGTGGTGAGGGCGGACACGGCGGCGTCGACCTCCGCCCACACGGCCGCGGGCAGGACCAGGTCGTCGCGCCCGCCCGGCCCGAGCGTCGTGGGCTCCAGCTCGAGCGGCAGGCGGGAGCCGGCGTGGAGGACCCGGCCGCGGAAGAAGCCCTTGTCCCTCCGCGCCGTCGCGAGGACGTCGTCGACGAGCGCCCGCGCCGCCGCGTGGTCGGCGGGCCGGGCGAGGACCCGCAGCGACGCGGGCTCGGGGTCGAACTCGTTGCGCACCAGCTGGAGGACGACGTCGACCGGCGCCGCCGTCCCCGCCGGCAGCGCGACGGCCGCCGACGTGGGGACCGACACGTGGTCGCCGTCGAGCTCGATCCGCGTCCACGTCGGCGCCTCGCCGTCCTCGACGGGGCCGAGCACCGCGGTCGGGTGCGCGGCGACGAGGTCGGCGACGACGGCCCCGACCGACACGGACTGCGTGTGCGTGAGGTCGACCCGCTCGAGGACGAGGGAGGTGTGCGGCTGCCCGAGGTGCGCCTCGACGAAGCCGCCCGCGGTCGCGGACCCGCGCCGGGCGCCCGTCAGCAGCTCGCCGAGGACGGTGAGCGTCCGGCGGACGTGCTCGGGCTCGGCGTCGAGGCGGGCGCCGACCGGGTCCTGCCCGTCCGTGCCCGCCGTGAGGTCGGCCACCCTCAGCCGCCGGCCTTCTCGGCGACCGGCTGCCAGGCGCGCCACGTCTCCAGGCGCGAGGCGTAGTCGGCCTCGGCGATGGCGAGCGGTGCGGCGCCGAGGAAGACGCGCAGCGGCGGCTCGTCGGCGTCGACGACCTGCAGGACCGCGGCGGCCGAGGCCCTCGGGTCGCCGGGCGCCGACGTCCGCTGCGAGCGCGCCTGCTGCGCGGCCTCGCGGACGCCGTCGTACGCGGGGAGCGCCTCGGCGTGGCGGGCCGACGAGCCGCCCCAGTCGGTGGCGAAACCACCGGGCTCGACGAGGGTGACGTGGATGCCGAAGGACGAGACCTCCTGGGCCAGCGACTGGCTCAGCCCCTCCAGCGCCCACTTGCTCGCGTGGTACATCCCCACGTTCTGGAAGGCGCTGATGCCGCCGATCGACGAGACCTGCAGCACGTGCCCGCTGCCCTGGGCCCGCAGCTGCGGCAGCACCGCCTGGGTGACCCACAGCGCGCCGAAGAGGTTGACCTCCATCTGCTGCCGCGCGTCGTCCTCGCTCAGCTCCTCGACCATGCCGAACTGGCCGTAGCCCGCGTTGTTGACGACGACGTCGAGCCGCCCGAAGCGCGCGACCGCCGCGTCGACGGCCGGCTGCACCGCGGCGCGGTCGGTGACGTCGAGCGCCAGCGGCAGGACGCGGTCGCCGAAGCGGGTCGCGAGGTCCTCGAGGGAGGAGACGTCGCGGGCCGTGGCGGCCACGGAGTCGCCCCGCTCGAGCGCGGCGGTCGCCCACTCGCGGCCGAAGCCGCGGGAGGTGCCGGTGATGAACCAGGTCTTCGCCATGGGCACCGCAGCGCTCGGGCGGGCTCAGGCCTTCCCCGCGGGGACGCCGACCACGGGCGCCGCGGTCGGGGGACCGCCGTCGGAGGTCCCGGCTGCGCCTCCGCCGCCGGCGCGACGCCGACCACGTCCCAGCACCGCGAAGACGACGGCGGCGGCCACGGGCACGAGGCCGAGGGCGACGACGGCGACCTCCCAGCGCCCGGCGCCCACGAGCGCCCCGAGGAGCAGGGGACCGACGAGCGTGCCGACGTCCCCGCTGGTGCGGTAGACGCCCACGGCGGTGCCCCGCCGCCCGGGGGGCGCGTGCTCGGCGAGGGCGGCCCCGACCGCCGGGCCGGCCGCGGTCGTCAGCACGCCGACGAGCACGACGGCCGCCACGAGCTGGGCCGGGCGCTGCGACCCGAGCAGGAGCAGGCACGAGGCCCCGAGGAGCAGGACGGCCACGGGGACGACGCGGGCCCGTCCCGCCCGTCGGCTGACCGCGGCGGCGACGGGCAGGAGGACGAGGCCCAGGACGGTGACGCCCCCCATGACGAGACCCAGCTGTCCCGGCGTCATGCCCGCCTCCTCGTAGGCGAGGACGGGGGCGAGGTACTGCATCCCGCCGAAGCGGACGAGGAAGACCGCCAGGCCCACGACGCAGACGGCGACCAGCCCGCGCGACCACAGCCGCTGCCGCGGCCGGTCCTCCCCCGGTACGGCCGGCGCGGCGGTGGGCACCTCGCGCGCCGGGAGCGGACGGGTGCACCCCACGAGCACCGTCGCCAGGAGGAGACCACCGGCCACGACGAAGGGGAGACGGGCGTCGACCGCCACGGTGAGGCCGCCGACGACGGGTCCCACGGAGCCCCCGGCCAGCTGGAACGCCTGCAGCGACGACATCGTCCTGTCCCACCGCGCTGGCGCGGTCTCGGAGAGGACGAGCTGCCCGACCGTGATGGCGACGCCGCCAGCGGCACCGGTGAGCAGGCGGACGACGAGCAGCTGGGGGGTCGTCTGGACGAGGGCGGTGAGCAGCGTCAGCACCGCGACGACGGCCACGGAGGAGAGCAGGAGCGCCCGGTGCCGGTCGAGGCGCTGGGCCAGCAGGCCCCCGGGGACGTTCGTGAGGAGCCGGCCGACGCCGAAGACGGCCACCGCGGCGCCGAGGGCCGCCGGCGAGGCGCCCAGCCCGTCGGCGTAGACGGGCAGGACCGGGACGACCAGGCCCCACGTCATCTGCGTCGAGGCCACGAGGAGGCACACCAGCAGCACGCCGGGCGGGGAGGTCTCCCTCCCCGCCCGGCGAAGACGACCCGGTGCCCGGTCCTCAGGCACCGTCGTCGAGGTCGTCGACGAAGCGCATGTCGACGAGCTCGTCGAAGGTCACCGGGTCGGCCGCGTCGTCGAGGACGCCGGAGGCACGGACGACCTCGAGGGCCGTCTCCACGGAGGCCTCGCTGACCCGGCCGTCGAACTCCCAGATCTCGTCGGCGTAGGAGCGCTCGAGGGTCTCGGCCAGCACGGCCGGGTCGAGCGTCGGGAACTCGGCGGCGGCCACCCCCTCGGCCGCCGCCGGGTCGTCTTCGACGAGCGCGAGCGCCCTCGCCATCGCGCGGGTGAAGGCGGCCGCCGTCGCCGGGTCCTCCTCGACGGAGCTCTGGAGCACGTTGAGGGTCGAGTAGGCGTAGTCCCCGAGCCCCTGCGGGACGTTGTAGACGGGCTCGCCCCAGATGCCCTGCGCGATCCCCTGCCCGAGCACCGGCTCGGCGACGACGGCGAGGTCGGCCCGGCCCTGCTCGACGATCGACAGCACGGCCGAGGCGTCGGCCGACTCGACGAGCGTGACGTCGTCCTCGCCGAGGTCGCTCTCGGCCATGAGGTAGCGGGTGATCGAGTTCGGCGTCCCGCCGTAGGCGCCGGTGGCGACCGTCGCCCCGCGCAGGGCTTCGGCGAGGTCGTCGGGCACCTCGGCGCCGGCGGCGGCGACGAGGTACACGTTGCCGCGGTTGACGACGTTCCCGATGGCCCGCAGCTGGGCGTCCCCGGAGGCGCGGGCCGCGGCGAGCGCGTTGTGCTCGGGACCGCCGATGAAGGCCCACGCCTCCCCCGTGAGCACGGCGTTGGTGTGGGCGCTGCCGCCCTGGAGCGTGACCACCTCGACGTCGAGCCCCTCCTCCGCGAAGAAGCCCTCGGCCTGCGCCACGTAGAGCGGGAGGTACCCGAGGCTGTGGACGGGCTCGGCGACGGTGAGGGTCGTCGTCCCGTCGGCGCCCTCCGCCGCGGCGGTGGGGCGCTGCGGGCTGCAGGCGGTCGTGGTGACGGCCAGCGCGGCGACGGCGAGGAGGGCCACCGCCGCCCCTCGGTGGCGACGGGGGACGGGCGGGGACGGGACGGGCAGCGGACGACGCACGGGTGCTCCTCGGGGAGGGGGTGCCGCTCAGCGGCTGACGTGGAGGGAGGCCAGGAACTTCCGCTCGACGGCGCCGACGACGGCGTAGAGCACCATCGACAGGGCGGCGAGGACGGCGATCCCGACCCAGATGAGGGAGATCTCGTAGGTGCTGCCGGCGTACTGGATCATCCGGCCGATGCCCTGGGTGGCGCCGATGTACTCGCCGACGATGGCGCCCGACAGGGCGAGCCCGATGGTGACCCGCAGGCCCGAGACGACCCAGGGCAGCGTCGTCGGCACGACGACCTTGGCGAAGACCTGCCGCCGGCTCGCGCCCACCGAGGCGAGCATCCGCGTGAGGTCGGGGTCGACCGACTTGACGCCGGAGTAGGTGTTGAGGGCCTGGACCACGACGACGAGCGCGGTGGCCATGGCGACCTTCGACGAGATGCCGATGCCGAGGACCAGCACGACGATCGGCGCGAGCGCGAGCTTCGGCATGGCCTCGAAGGCGACGACGAAGGGCTCCGCGACGGCCGCGTAGCGCCGGGACCACCAGAACGACAGGCCCACCGCCACCCCGACGAGCGTCCCGATCGCGAAGCCGAGCAGGGTGGCGGAGAAGGTGTAGGCGGTGTCGAGGAGGACGGTGCCCTCCGTCACGGCCGTGACGCCGGTGGCCCAGATCTGCGAGGGCATGCTGTAGAAGAACGGGTCGACCACGCCGGTCCGGGCAGCCAGCTCCCACCCGCCGACGAGGGCGACGAGGGCCAGCACGCGCAGCGCGGGCACGAGCAGCCGCGGCTCCGGCCGCGGGGCGGGCGGCGCCGGGCGTGGGCGGGGCGGCGGCGTCAGGCGCTCGAGGTCCTGCATCGTGTCGCGCACGTCGGCGGACACGGGCGCGTGGCCGACCGCCGCGCCGTCCGGGCGCGTCTGGGTCGGGGCGCTCATGCCGCCACCCGTCCGGCCGGGGCGTGGTCGAGCAGGTCCAGGGCCTGCGCGCGCAGCTCGACGAAGCGTCGGGACGTGACGACGGAGGGCTTGCGGGGACGCTCCAGGTCGATCTCCAGCCGCCCCACGACGCGGCCGGGGCGGGGCGACATCACGTAGACGACGTCGGAGAGGTAGACGGCCTCCTCGATGTCGTGGGTGACGAAGAGCACCGTCTTGCCGAGGTCGTCCCAGAGGTCGAGCAGCCACTCCTGCATCTGCGCCCGGGTGAAGGCGTCCAGGGCGCCGAAGGGCTCGTCGAGGAGGAGCACCTGGCGGTTGGTGAGGATGGTGCGCAGGAGCGCGGCCCGCTGGCGCATGCCGCCCGACAGCTCGGCGGGGTAGCGCCCGGCGAAGTCGCCGAGCCCGTAGTGCTGCAGGAGGCGACGGGCGATGCCCTCCCGCTCGCGCCGGCCGACGCCCGCGACCTCGAGCCCGAGGACGACGTTGGCGAGCACGGTCCGCCACGGCAGCAGCAGGTCCTTCTGGAGCATGTAGCCCACCCGGCCCTGCTGCCCGGTGCAGTCCTCCCCGTCGAGGAGGACACGCCCCTCGGTCGGGCGGTCGAGCCCGGCGATGATGCTGAAGAGCGTGCTCTTGCCGCAGCCGCTCGGGCCGATGATCGAGGTGAAGGAGCCCGGGGGCACGTCCACGACGGCGTCCTCGAGGGCGACGACGACACCTCCCTCCGCGGTCGTGAAGCGCCGCGTCAGGTGCTCGACCGCGAGCCCCGTCACCGCACCGCCCCGGCGGGCTCCGGCGCCGCGGGCGTGGCCACGGCCGGCGCGACACGACCGGGGAAGACCTCCGTCGGGAGGCCGGCCAGGTGCTCCAGGACCTCCTGCAGCGGCAGGACGTCGGCGTACTTGGCGTCCATGTCGAAGAGGTTGAGGGCGTGCGAGGCCTGCCCGCGGTCGAAGCACCCCTCCTCGACGACGACGACGTTGAAGTTGTGCGAGAAGGCGTCGACGACCGTCGCGCGCACGCACCCGCTCGTCGTCGTGCCGACGACGAGGAGGTCCTCGACGCCCAGCTCGAGCAGCAGGGCGAGCAGCCCCGTGCCGAAGAAGGCGCTCGGCTTGCTCTTGCGCAGCAGGACGTCCCGCTCCTGGGGCGCGATCTCCGCGACGACGTCGCTGCCGACGAAGCCGGGGACGCCGGCCGTCTCCCCGACGCGGCTGCTGCGCCACATGCCCCGGCCGAGGCCGTCGGGCCGGGGCTCCTCGCTCGTCGAGTAGAAGATGGGCAGCGAGTGGTCGCGGGCGGCCTCGAGCAGCGTCGCGATGGCGGCGACGCCGTCCCACCCCTCCTCGCCGCAGCTGTTGCGCCAGGTCTTGGCCGACTCGAGGACCGGCGCACGCTCGTGGCCCACGAAGTCGTAGTTGACGTCGATGACGACGATGGCGGGCCGCGAGCCGAGGGGCCGCCTCGCCCCGTAGCCCGCCGTCGCGTAGACGGCACGGTCACGCTCGGTCAGGTACTCGTCCCACACGGCCACGGGGCCCTCCTCCGGTCGGCGTCCGGCGGACCACGTCGGCCCACCGGTGCCGCCACCCGCGGTCGTTGCCGCGGGCGACGTCTGACGAGGACGCTAGGAACGGCGCGTCACACCGCTGTTTCGCCGGCGCACGCCGCGGTTACGCCGTTCGCAGCGGCCGGCGCAGCGCGCTGAGCTGCGACGACGCCGTCCCGACCGGGCGTCCCGCCGCGTCACCGGCGTGAAACACCGGCCCGGCACACTCCGGGCATGTCGCCGGCAGACGGACGTCGGGCCCCGGGACGCGGGCCGCGGGCGGTCCCGCGCGGTCCCCGCTCCGACGTGGCCACCTCCGCCGCGGACCTGCGCGACGTCCTGCGCGCCGAGGTGCTGGACCCGTCCGGCGGCGACCGCCTCCTGCCGGACGAGCGGACCCTCCAACGGGTCTACGGGGCGAGCCGGGGCGCCGTCCGGGGCGCCCTCGACCTGCTCCGCGCCGAGGGCCTCGTCACGCGCCAGCCGGGGCAGGGCACCTCGGCCGTCGGGCGGGGCGCCCACCACCGGGTCGACGACCTGCGCAGCATCAGCACCCTCGGCGGGCCGGTGCGTCACGAGGTCGTGCTGCGTCGCACCGTGACGGCGCAGGGCCCGGTCGCCGCGCTGCTCGACCTGCCCGCCGGGGCGCCGGCCCTCCGTCTCGACCGCCGCACCGTCGCGGGAGGGGAGCCAGTGGGGGCGTGGACGTCCTACCTGCCCCTCGAGGTCGCCGCCCCCCTGCTGGAGTGCCCGGCCTCGGACCTCGTCGGCGACTACTACGAGGCGCTCGAGCGCGTCCTCGGCGTGGCCTGCGACCACGAGGACCTCACGACGGAGGCGGTCGCGGCGGACGACGTCGTGGCCGGCGTCCTCGGCGTGGCGGTGGGCGTCCCGGTGCTCCGCCTGGAACGGGTGCTCCGCCTCGCGGACGGGCGACCGCTCGAGTTCGGCGTCGGGCGTTTCCGCGGGGACCGGCTGCGGCTGTCCGTGCGGCGACGGCGCGGCGGCGCCTGACGGCGACGCCCGTCAGCCCGTCGTCCCGGCCCCGCCCACCAGCTCCTCGAGCAGCTCCGCGCACCGCACGGGCGCGTCGAGCGCCGCGTACTCGGCCGCCAGCTGCCGTGCCCGGGCGCCGTGCCCGCCCGCGAGGACGGCGCCGACCCCGCGCCGCACCTGCTCCGGGCGGGGGCGCTGGACCCGGAGGTCGACGCCGGCGCCGGCCCACGCGACGCGGGCGGCGACCTCCGCCTTGTCCTCGGTCCGGCCGGCGAGGACGAGCGGCACGCCCGCGGCGAGCGCCGTCTGCACGCCGCCGAAGCCGCCGTTCGTCACGAGGACGTCCGCGAGCGGCAGGAGGTCGCCGAAGGGCAGGAAGCCGCCGACGCGCACGTCGTCCGGGGGCGGGCCGCCCGGGAGCGTCGTGACGTCGCGCCGACCGGTGGCCACGACGACGAGGTGGCCCTGCCCGGCGAGCCCGCGGACCGCGGGCAGCAGGAGGTCCTCCGGCGTCGTCGCCACCGTGCCCTGCGTGACGACGACGACCCGGCGCCCGGCCGCGCGGGCCACCAGGACGTCGTCCCACCAGGGCGGCCGGGGGGCGTCGCCGACCGGCGGTGCGAGGTGGCCGACGAAGCGGACCGACGGCGGCATGGCGCGGCGCGGGTACTCGAGCGCCGCGAGGCCCGACTGGAGGTGGAGGAAGGGCGAGACGGGGCCGACGTCGGGCGGCGGCTGGGCGCCCGGCAGGCCGAGCCGCTCCCGCTCCTCGCGCAGGGCGTCGGCGGCGGGCCTGAGCGGGCCGCGCCAGACGGCCTCCTGCAGCACCCGGTTCCGCGCCCGGCCCAGCCGCCCGCGCGCCGGCGCGAGGCCGAGCCCGTACGGCGCGGTGTCGGTGTCGCGCAGCAGGAGCGGGACGACGCCGAGGACGGCGAAGGGCGGGCCGCCGCGCTCGTGGACGGCGCGCGCCGCCTCGACGAGCCCGGTGTCGACGAGCAGGACGTCGGCCGGCTCCTCGGCCAGGGCCGCCTCGACGTCGGCGACCCAGCCGGGCATCGAGCGGAGGAAGAGGTGCGTGAAGTCCTGCGCCAGCCGCCGCGGGCCGGGCGGCCGCCGCCCCGGCAGCGCCTCGAGCCAGGCGGTGTCCGCGTAGTCGTGCGCCGCCACGAGCGGCCGGTGCACCGCGCCCGTCGCCCGGACGGCGCCCGCGTGGCCCGCCCCCGCGAGCCACCGGACGGCGTGCCCGCGCCGAACGAGCTCCGCGGCGACCGGGACCGCGGGCCGGGTGTGGCCGTGCAGCGGGACGGTGGCGAGGAGAACCCGCAGGGGCCGAGGCGGCGCGGGAGGTCTGCGTGCCGAGGTGACGGCGGACCGTCGGGTCGACGCACCGACCTCCCCGTCACCCGTCACGGGTCCATGGTCGCCCGTCCGGGGAGGAGCCGGCCGCCGCAGGACTCGGTCGGGTCACGCTTCCGCCGAAGCGCTGCTGGCCGGCGACCGCGCTGCCGACACTCCCGTCGTGCCCGCCACGCTGCGCTCCGTCCTGCCCTCGGCCCGGTCCCTCGGCCTCCTCCTCGCCGCGACGCTCGTCGTCGGCGGGTCGGTGGCGACGACGCCGCCCGCGGCCGAGGCGGCGCCGGCGGGGGCGACCGTGGTGACGCTGCCGTCGCCCGACCGCCCGACGCCGCGGGACGCGCGGGTCGAAGGCGGCGAGGAGGCGTGGGTCCTGTCCCAGGAGGTCGACCCCGCCGGGCGTGGCACCGTCGCCCCCGCGACGTGGTTCTCGGCGAGCGGCGAGACGGCACCCGTCGTCCTGGACCCGCAGCGCCACGTCGACCAGACCGTCGTCGTGGGTGACCGACGCGTCCACTACCGCGTCGGGAGCTTCGACATCTCGTCCACGTCGCTCGGGTCCGGGGAGTACGAGGAGCTCGTCCCCCCGAGCACGACGACGCCGGTGGCCGCCACGGGCGACGGCGTCGTCGTCGAGACCACCACGGGTCTGGCTCTCGTCCCCTGGGAGCGCCCCGGGCAGCTGCTCCCCATCACCGGCGGCGAGTCGCTGGCCCCGCTGGAGCCGCGCCTCGGCCGGTGGTCGTCGTCCCCGCAGGAGGACGCGCACGGCGTCCTGCTCATGGAGCAGAGCCGGAACGGCCAGCAGGCGGCGCTCGTCCTCGTCGACACCGAGGCCCTCCGGGTGCGTCCGATCACCCGCGGCGAGCTCGAGCTGGCTGCCCTCGGCGACGACGCCGTCGCCTGGGTCACGGGCTACGACGCCGGACGCACCGTCCACAGCGTCCGCCGCCCTCGCGCCGGGGACGCGGACGTCGCACCGGCGGACGTGCTCGTCCGACCCGCGACGGCCGTGCCCCCTCCGACGACTCCCTTCTACGACGCCGCCCAGGTCGTCCCGGTGGGCGACGTCCTCGTCGTCCTGCCTCTCACGAACCCCACGGACCAGGACCAGTCCCCCCGTGACCTCCTGGTGGTCGGTCGGGACGGCTCGTCCGAGGTCCTGCGGCGGGCGGCGACCTCCGTGGTGGCGGCGGGCGACGGCGCCGTGCGCGTCGTCTCCGGTGTCACGGCGAGAGGCCGGGCGCTCGAGCGTGTCGACGCCCGCACCGGGGCGACAGCGGAGCGCCTCAGCCTGGCTCCCGTCCCCGCACCGGTCTGGGCACTGGCCATGGACGGACGGCGCCTCGTCGTCGCCGACCAGTCCGGGGCCACCCACACGACCGTGCGGCAGCACAGCCTCACCGGTGACGGATCGGGCCTCCTGGTCGGGAGCGGCCAGGCACTCGGGCTCCAGACCGACCGGCCGTCGTCGTGCTCCGCCTCACGGCCGCTGTCCCGGTGCCTCCTCCTCGCGGCCGGCGGCGGGACGACGGCGCTGGCGACATGGGGGGCCGTCCTCGTCCGCGACGCCTCGGGTGGCGTCGTCAGCGTGCCCGACCCCACGGACGACGGCGTGTACGCCACGGTGGAGGGCATCGACGGCCCGTACCTGGTCGACATGTACGACGAGCACCGCGACGCGGTGCTCGACCTGCGCTCCGGGGCACGCGTGCCTGCCCGCGCGGACGGCGATCTCCTCGACGGCGTCCTCTACGGCGTCTCGAGCCTCGACCGGCGCGTCGACGCCGTCGACCTCGCGACCGGGCGGAGCGATGTGCTGGGCCCCCGCTGCCCGGACCGCCGGGACGGCGCGGTGAGGGCGGCGGGGTCGTGGCTCCTCGTGTGCGGCCAGGTGGTCGACCGCACGGGGCGTCACCCCTCGGTGCAGGTGTCCGGTGGTGACGTGACCCTCGGCGACGGCTTCCTCGTCCGCCGACGGGACGGCTACCTAGAGTGGGCAGCCCTGGCCGGGTCGGCGGCGACCACGAGCGCCGCGCTGACGTGGCAGCGCCTCGGCGAGGTGGCCGAGGACGGCGTGCCCTCGGCCACCTCTCGCTCGGGCGACCTCCCGTCGGTCGCGTGGGTCGGCCGCGACGGGCGTGTCCGGGTCGCCGCCATCCCCGTCCCGAGCAGCCCGCTCCCGCCGAGGCCGACGGGCGTCGTCACCGCGCCGGCCGCACCGACCGGTGTCCGGGCCACCGCCGGCGACACGACCGTGTCGGTCCGGTGGGACGCCCCCGCGGCGGGCGTGAGGGCCGTCCGCGCCCGGGGCGCGGGCCTGCCCGACGCCGCGGTCATGACGACCGACGCCGACGGGCTCGGCGTGCAGGTCACCGGCCTCGTCAACGGCCGGTCGGCAGCTGTCGACGTCGTCTCGCTCAACCTGGCCGGCGAGTCCGCCCCGGTCCGGGTCACGGCGACGCCGTTGTCCGCCACTCCGCCCGCACCGCGGGACGTCCGTCTGACGATCGACCCCCTGTCGTCCCGCGCCACCGTCACCTGGTCCTGGACGGCGGCGCCCGCGACGATGCCGCTGACGGGCTTCCGCGTCAGCGACGCCGTCGGCCCCGACGTGGTGCTGCCGCCCGACGCCCGCAGGGCCTCGTTCGTCATCGACGCCTCGGGCGTCACGGGCGTCACCGTGACGGCCGAGACCGGCCACGGCAGCGCGTACGCGCAGAGCAACTCGGTACCCGTCCACGGCGTCGACCGCACCGCCCCCACCGCGGCCGTCCGCGCCCTCCCCGCGGTGACGACCGAGACCGCCGTCACGGTCGGGCTGTCCGGCAAGGACGACCGGCGCCTCGACGGCTACCAGCTGCGCTGGCGCCGTGGGGACGCCACCACCGCCCAGTCCCTCGGCGGCTGGGAGTACCCGCGCGCGTGGTCGGCCCTGCGGACCGGGGCGGTCGAGGCGGCGCGCCTCACGCCTGGCTGGACGTACTGCTTCTCCGCGCAGTCCGTCGACCACGCGGGCAACCGCTCGGCGTGGACGGCGCCGGCCTGCACGACGCTGCCCCTCGACGACCGCGCCCTCGCCGTGGCGTCGGGCTCGTGGACGCGGGCGACCCACAGCGCCTTCGCGGCGGGCACGGCGACCCGCTCGCGCCAGACGGCTTCGGTGCTGACACGGACGAAGGTCCGGACGGACGAGGTCACCCTCGTCGCGACGTCCTGCCCGACGTGCGGGCGCGTCCGCGTGAAGGTCGGCAGCACCGTGGTCGGCGAGGTGGACCTGCGGGCCACGACGACCACGCACCGCCGGCTCTTCCGGCTGCCGATGGCGAGGGCTGCCGGCGGCGCGCTGTCGCTCCAGCACCTGGGCGGCGGCGACGTCGTGGTCGACGGGGTGGCCCTCCGGGCCTACTGACGACCGCGCGTCAGGTCGGCGACCCGTCCACGTACACCCACCGCCCGCCCTCCCGGGCGAAGCGGCTCCGCTCCCCCTGCACGTGCCGCCGCCCGTCGGCGCGGGCCACGGCCTCGAAGGCGACGACCCCCTCGTCGTCGAAGGGGCCCCCGCGCTCGACGGCGGTCACGGCGAGGTGCAGCCAGCGGACGTCGTCGTCGAGGTCGAGGGCGGCCGGGCGCGTGCCCGGGTGCCACGAGCGGAGGAGGTACGCCGCGTCGCCGACGGCGAAGGCGCTGTACCGCGAGCGCATGAGCGCCTCGGCCGTCGTCGCCTCCCGCTCGCCGCGGTGGAGGGCGCCGCAGCAGCGGCCGTAGGGCTCGCCCCAGCCGCAGGGGCAGGGGGCGTCGTCGGCGGGCACGCGCCCATCATCGACGGCCACCCCACGACGACGGAGCCCGTGCGCCCAGGACGCGGTGCACCGCGACCTGGGCACACGGGCTCCCCGGGACCGGTCAGCGGGCGACGAAGACCGCCGCCGTCCGCGCCGGCACCGTGAGGACGTCGCCGTCCGCGGTCGCGCCCTTGACCACCTCGTCCGCACCGCCGGCGAGGACGGGGTGCAGCTCCCAGTCCCCGGCCACCCGCGGCACCTCCTGCGTCACCGCGTCCGGCGTCGCGTTGAGGACGACGACGAGACCGCCGAGGTCGGGGTCGACGTCCTCGCCGACCGTGTCGTCGACGAGCAGGGTCACGACGCCCGCCGCCTGGCCGGCCCCGCTGCCCGGGAAGGACAGCTTCTGCTGCACCCGCTCGGCCGTGCCGAGCGAGAACAGCGGGGTGCTCGCGCGGACCTGCAGCAGCGCGTCGGCCTGGGCGCGGGCGTCGGCGATGTCCGCGGGCGTCGGCCGGAGCGCCGGGTCCGCGAGCAGCGGCTGCATGAAGGGCCACTTGTCCTCGTTGTCCGGCGCCGGCGGCAGGCCGCGGGCGAAGCCGTTCGTCGTGCCGGTGTGGTCGAGGACGTTGAACCAGTCGCCGGAGTCGTAGCTGTTGCGGTCCAGCGACTTGCTCCGCAGCTGCTCACCGCCGGCGTGCCAGAACGAGACTCCCTGGCCGTACGCCGTCGTCGCGAGCGCGAGGGTCTGCATGCGTACCCGGTCGGCCATGGGCGTGCCCTGCGGCAGCTTGAGCGCCAGGGCGTCGTAGAGCGTCTCGTTGTCGTGCGCCTCGACGTAGGTGACCGCCTCCTGCGGGTCGGCCGTGTACCCGGTCGGCGACCCGCCGTAGTCCACGTCGGCGCCCGTGACCTCCGCGCCCGTGCGGTCGGTGAAGCGGTAGTCGCGGAGGTTGCCGGTCATGCCGACGCGGACCTGGTCCTGCGCCAGGAGGAGCCGCTCGCGCTGCTGCTCCTCGGTGCCGTTGGCCTCGGCGCCGTTGGGGTCGGTGAGCAGGCCGCTCGCGAAGCCCTGCACGCGCGGGTCCTCGTCGAACGGCCCTCCGCCGCGGACGGCGTCGCGCAGCCGGTCGTTGAAGGTGCCGATGCCGGTCCCGGCCATGTTGACCTGCGTGGCCTGCTCGAAGCGGGCGTCGCCGGCCACCTCGCCGAAGTCCCAGCCCTCGCCGTAGAGGTAGACCGAGGAGCCGTCGACGCCGTCCTCCTCGACGGTCAGCGCGTCGAGCGCGGCGCGCACCTCGAGGATGTTCGCCTTCGGGTGGTGCCCCATGAGGTCGAAGCGGATGCCGTCGAGGCGGTAGGTCCGCACGAGCGTCACGAGCGAGTCGACGACGAGCTTGCCCATCATCGTGTGCTCGGTGGCCGTGTTCGGGCAGCACGTCGAGGTCTCGACGGCGCCGGACGTCGGGTCGAGCCGGTGGTAGTAGCCCGGCACGACGCGGTCGAGGTTGTTCTCCCCGCCCTGGCCGGCGCTGGAGGTGTGGTTGTAGACGACGTCCTGGACGACGCCGAGCCCGGTGCCGTGCAGCGCCGCGACCATCTCGCGGAACTCGCGGATGCGCGTCGCGCCCTCGGGGTCGGTCGAGTACGAGCCCTCCGGCACGGTGTAGTGCAGCGGGTCGTAGCCCCAGTTGAAGCCGTCCTCGCCGGCGGTCGCGAGCACGCACTCCTGCTGCCCGGGGCTGTCCGGCGGCAGCGCGGCGAGGTCGCACGTGGGCTCGCGCCGCAGCGACGCGTCCTCCTCGATCGTCGCGATGTCGTTGACGGGCAGCAGGTGCACCGCCCTCATCCCCGCGTCGGCGAGGCCGCGCAGGTGCTCCATGCCGTCGCTGCCGGCGTCGGTGAAGGCCTTGTAGGTGCCGCGGTGCCCGGCGGGGACGGTCTCGTCGGTGATCGAGAAGTCGCGGACGTGCAGCTCCCACACCGAGAGCTCCTCGGGCCGCAGGGGCCTCGGGGGCGCGACGTCGTCCCAGCCCTCGGGGGCCAGCGCCGGGGCGTCGAGGTCGACGACGAGGCTGCGCTCGGAGTTCGTCGACAGCCCGACGCTGTACGGGTCGGTGACGAGGTTGCGCTCGACCCGTCCCGTCTCGGGCACGAAGACCTCGACCTCGTAGAGGTAGTAGCGGCCCTCCCAGGTGCGCGGGCCGCGCGCCGTCCAGACGCCGTCGCGGTTCCGGGTGGCCGTCGTGCTGGCGAGGGGCTCCCCGCCGGAGCCGTCCTCGTAGACGTGCAGCGTCACCGAGCGGGCGGTCGGCGCCCACAGGTCGAAGCGGGGGCGGTGGCCGCGCTGCCAGGTGAGGCCGAGCCTGCGGTCGGCGGCCCCGGCGTAGACCTCGTCGAGGACGCGGGGCACCTGGACGCCGGACGTCGCGACGACGCGGCCGGCGCCGTCGAGCGCGGCGACGAGGAGCTGGCCCTGCAGCAGGTCGCCGACCCGGGCGCGGGTCGAGCGCGGCAGCGTCAGCGGGTCGAGCCGGGCGAGGTGCGGCGACGTGGCCGCGAGGTCCGCCGGCAGCGCGTCGCCGGTGCGGCGCAGCGGGTACGACGACGTCGCCCCCGTCACGGCGCCGTCGGCGAGCGCGAGCCCGCCGTCGCGGGCGGCGTAGAGGCGGAAGGAGGCGGCGTCGGCGAGGGGCGCGGTGTCCCAGGCGACGACGTCGCGCGAGAGCCAGTGCGCGGCCTGCTGCCCGCCGACGGCGTCGGGCAGGTCGTCGGTGAGCAGGTGCGTGGCGTGGTCGTAGGTGAAGGTCACCGCTCCCCCGGGCGCCTGCAGACCGATGTTCGCGCCGCCCGCGGCGCCGCCGGCGCCGTAGTTCTCCGTCCACGAGCCGCCGAGCGCCACCTTGGTCTCGTAGGACCCGGCGGGCACGTCGAAGGTCGCGCCGAAGACGCCGGGCCGCCCGTCGACGGGCAGCAGCGCCGTCGCCGCGCAGTCGGGCTGCCAGTCGCCCGGGCAGCCCAGCTCGTCCTGCAGGGAGCCGACGAGGGTCACCACCGAGGGCGTCGGCGTGTGGTGCGCGAGAGCCGGTGCGGCCGAGGGCACGAGCAGCGCGGCGGCGAGGGAGACCGCCGACGTGACGGCGAGCGCCGCGGGACGACGACGCCGGGCGGGCGGGAGCGGGGACGGACGGGGCACGCGGACCTCCGGGCACGACGGTGTGCGGGCCGCCCGGGGCGGGACGCACCGGTGGCAGCCGGACAGTAGGGACATCGTCGTCCGCACGTCAACGCTTTGCGGTAACTTGCAGCGCCATGACGACGTCGTCGACCACCGGCACCGCCGCGGCCGCACCGGCGGGCCGCGCCCGCCTCGAGGACGTCGCGGCCCGCGTGGGCGTGAGCGTCGCGACGGTCTCCCGCGTCGCCAACGGCCGGCCCGGCGTCGCCGCGGAGGTGCGCCAGGCCGTCATGACGGCGATGGACGAGCTGGGCTACGCCCGCCCCGACCGCCCCGGCGCCGCGCGGGGGCAGGTCGGCGTCGTCATCCCCGACCTCGTCAACCCGATCTTCCCGGCCATGGCGCAGGCGGTCAGCACGCTGCTGGCGCGCGAGCGCTACGTCCCGGCGCTGTGCCCCCTGCCCGGCGGCGGCATCACCGAGGACGAGCACGTCCAGATGCTGCTCGACCACCAGGTCCGCGGCATCGTCTTCGTCTGCGCCGCCCACGCCGACACCGAGGCCGACCAGGAGCGCTACGCGCGGCTGCGGGCCCGCGGGCTGCCGCACGTCTTCGTCAACGGCACCCGCCGGCCCCTCACCGCCCCCTGCGTCGCCGTCGACGACGCCGCCGCCGTGGCCTCGGCGGTCCGGCACCTCGCGGCCCTGGGCCACGAGCGGGTCGGGCTCGTCGTCGGGCCCGACCGCTTCGTGCCCAACCGCCTGAAGGAGGAGGGCTTCCGGCGTGCGCTCGCCGAGCACCTCGGCGTCGTCGAGGCCGCCGCGGACCACGCGGTCGCCGTCGGGATGCACACCGTCGAGGGCGGGCGGGCCGCCGCCGACGAGCTCCTCGACCGCGGCTGCACCGGCCTGGTCGGCGTCTCCGACGTCATGGCGCTCGGCGCCGTCCGCGCCGCCCGCTCGCGCGGCCTTCGCGTGCCGGAGGACGTGTCCGTCACCGGCTTCGACGACTCCCCCCTCATGGCGCACACCGACCCGCCCCTGACGACGCTCCGCCAGCCCGTGGCCGAGATGGCCGAGGCGGCCGTCACCGCGCTCACCGCCCAGCTGACCGGCCGTCCGCCCGCGCTGCAGGAGGTGCTCTTCGACGCCGAGCTCGTCGTCCGCGGCTCGACGGCGCGGGCGCCGCGGCGCTGACAGGGAGGCGCCCGGGTCGCGGTCCACCGCGACCCGGGCGCACGCCCTCGGCGTCACCCCTCGTACGCCACCGCGACGTCGAGCACCCACGTCACGCCGAAGCGGTCGGTGACCATGCCGTACCAGGGCGAGAAGCCGGACGGCGCGAGCGCCTCCCGGACGACGCCGCCGTCGGCCAGGCCCTCGAAGTACCGGGTGATCTCGTCGGCGTCGTCGCCGCGGACGGAGACGAAGACGGCGTCACGACCGGCGTCGTAGGCGCGCTGCGGCGGGACGTCGAAGGCCATGACCCGCAGGCCGGCGGGCGACTCCACCTGGCCCCAGACCACCTCGTCGGCGACCGCGCCCTCGCCGGTGCGGTGCGCGTCGGCGTAGGTGAAGACCTGCAGCTGCCCGCCGAAGACGTCGCGGTAGTGCTCCAGCGCCGCCCGCGCGGTGCCGCGGAAGTTGAGGTGGGTCGTCGTCTGCACGCTCATGGCGGGGTCCTCCCGGTCGTCCGACGGCCTGCCCGTCGGCTGCAGGAGAAGACTTCCGCCAGATGCGGTCAGGTCCTGTCCGCCACCTCGGCCGATACTCGTCGCATGAGCGGGACGCCGGGGCGGCTGCTGCAGCTGCTGTCGTTGCTGCAGGCCCGCCGGGACTGGCCGGGTGACGCCCTCGCCGAGCGGCTGGAGGTCAGCCCGCGGACGGTGCGCCGCGACGTCGACCGGCTCCGCGACCTCGGCTACCCGGTGCGGGCGAGCCGGGGCCCCGCCGGCGGCTACCGCCTCGACGCCGGCGCGGAGCTGCCGCCGCTGCTCTTCGACGACGACCAGGCCGTCGCGCTCGCGCTCGCCCTGCAGCTCGCCGCCGGGCAGGGCGTCGCCGCGGAGGCGGCCGAGCGGGCGCTCGCGACGGTCCGGCAGGTGCTCCCGGCACGGCTGCGGACGCGCGTCGACGCCGTCCGCGTCACCCCGCTGCCGACCACCGGCGGCGGCGCGCCCGTCGACCCCGCCGTCCTCCTCGCCGTGACGGCCGCCGTCCGGGCGCGCGAGGTGCTGCGCTGCGACCTGCTCGTGGCGGCCCGCGACGGCGACGACGGCGACCTCCGCCCGCCCCGCCGCGTCGAGCCGCACCACGTCCTGGCCCGCGGCGGGCGCTGGTACCTGCTGGCGTGGGACCTCGACCGCGACGACTGGCGCACCTTCCGGCTCGACCGGCTGCGCCCCCGGACGCCGACGGGCCCCCGCTTCGTCCCGCGCCCCGTGCCCGGCGGCGACCCGGCCGCCTTCGTCGCGGCGCTCTTCCGCGGCAGCCGCGACCCCGGCGGTGCGGGCGGGTGGCCGTGCCGCGGCGAGGTGGTGCTCGCCGCCCCGGCGTCCGCCGTCGCGCCCTACGTCGGCGACGGCACGCTCGAGCCGCTGGACGACGACCGCTGCCGGCTCGTCGCCGGCTCGTGGTCGTGGGCCGGGCTCGCGGCGTCGCTGGCGCGCCTCGACGTCGACCTCGAGGTCGTCGGCCCGCCGGAGCTGCGGGAGGCCTTCGCGCACCTGGCCCGGCGCGCGGGGGCGGCGGCCGGTCGCTGACGCGGGGCAGCGCCCACGGCCCGCCGGTGCGGCCCTCATCCGTTCGCCACGTGCCGCCGCCCGCGCGCTCAGCGCGGTGCCCCCCGCGCCGATGCAGCAGGAGTGGAGGTCCTGGCCCCGGCCCGTCGCGGTCGCTACGCGATGGCGCCCGCCCAGGCCCCGGCCGCCGTGCGGTGGGGCCAGCGCCTGCTGCTGGCCGGCGCCGTGGTCTTCACCGGCTCGACCCTGCTGCGCCCCGAGCCGGGGTGGTCGGTGGTCTTCGACGGGTTCGTCTACGGGGGCTGCGCGCTGCTCGTCGCGCTGCTCGTCGCCGGACGGGCCTCGTCGGTCCGGGCCGAGCGCGGCACGTGGGCGGCCCTGGCCGTCGGCGTCGTCGCGAACGCCGCCGGCGAGGTCGTCTACTCCACGCTCGTCGCCGGGCCCACCGAGACCTTCCCCAGCATCGCCGACCCGCTCTACCTCATGATCTTCCCCTGCGCCTACGTGGCGCTGGTCCTGCTGCTGCGGACCCGGGTGCGGGGCCTGCCGGCCGCGGTGTGGGTGGACGGCGTCGCGGCGGGCCTCGCGCTGGCCGCGCTCTTCGGCGCCGTCGCCTCCGAGAGCTTCGGCGGCACGACCCTGGAGGGGTCGGCGCTCGCCGTCGCCGCGGGCCTGGCCTACCCGCTGGGCGACGTGCTGCTGCTGTCGGTGGTGACCGCGGCCCTGGTGGTCCTGGGGCGCCGGGCCGACCGCCGGTGGGTCTTCCTCGCCGGCGGGATCGCGCTCTTCGCCGTCGCCGACACCACGCTGCTGGTGCAGATCGCCCGCGGCTCCTACGTCGAGGGCACCCCGCTCGACGCGATGTGGATCGCCGCGGGCGTGCTCTACGCCCGCGCGGCCTGGCTCCCCACGCGGCAGATCACCGACCGGCACCCGGGCCGCGGCGGCGTCCTGGCGCCGCCGCTCGTGTGCACGGTCGTCGCCGTCGGCGTCCTGCTCGCCGGCTACGACGCCGCCCTCCCGCGCGTCGCCGTCCTCCTCGCCGCGCTGACCCTCGTCGCCGTCGCGGTCCGCCTGGTGCTGACCTTCCGCGAGGTGAGCGACCTGGCCGACAGCCGGCGCCAGGCCCTCACCGACGACCTCACCGGGCTGCCCAACCGCCGCGCGCTGCAGGCCGCGCTCGAGCCCGCGCCGCCCGGCCGCCGCGGGTCCGCGGACGCCGGCGCGGGCCCGCCCGCCGGTCTGCTCCTGCTGGACCTCGACCGCTTCAAGGAGATCAACGACTCCCTCGGCCACCACGTCGGCGACGAGCTGCTGCGCCAGGTCGCCGGCCGGCTGGCCGCCCGGACGCGCCCGGGCGACCTGCTGGCCCGTCTGGGGGGCGACGAGTTCGCCGTCCTCCTGGCCGCCGGGACCACGGCCGGGGCCGCCGACGACGTCGCCCACGGTCTGGTCCGGCAGGTGGCCGAGACCTTCGCCCTCGACGACGTGACCCTGCACGTGGAGGCCAGCGTCGGCGTCGCCCTGCACCCGGAGCACTGCGACGACCCCGCGCTGCTGCTGCAGCGCGCCGACGTCGCCATGTACCGCGCCAAGACGGCCCGCGACCGGGTCGCCCGCTACCGCGTCGAGGACGACCCCCACAGCCGCGCGCGGCTGCAGACGCTGGAGGCGCTGCGGGACGCCCTGGCCCGGGGGGAGCTGGTCTGCCACTTCCAGCCGAAGGTCACCGTCGCGGACGGGGCGACCCGTTCCGTCGAGGCCCTGGTGCGCTGGCAGCACCCCACCCGCGGCCTGCTCGCCCCGGACACCTTCCTCCCGCTCGCCGAGCAGACCGGGCTGATGCGCCCCCTCACGCTCGCCGTGCTCGACCAGACCCTCCGCCGTCTCCGGGCCTGGCGGGCGCAGGGGCGGGACCTCACCGTGGCGGTCAACCTGTCGGTGACCAACCTCCTCGACACCGACCTGCCCGGCGACGTCGACCGGCTCCTCCGCACGCACGACGTCCCCGCCGCCGCGCTCGTCCTCGAGATCACCGAGAGCGTCCTCATGGCCGACTCCCGGCGCGCCGGCTCCGTCGTCGCCGCCCTGCGCGCGCTCGGCGTCGGCCTGTCCATCGACGACTACGGGACCGGCTACTCCTCCCTGTCCTACCTGCAGGACCTCCCCGTCGACGAGCTGAAGCTCGACCGCACCTTCGTCGCCCGGTGCACCGCCGACCCCCGCTCCGCGGCCATCGTCCGGTCCACCGTCGACCTCGCCCACAGCCTCGGGCTGCGGCTCGTGGCCGAGGGGGTCGAGGACACCGCGACGCTGGAGCGGCTGAGGGCGTACGGCTGCGACGTCGCGCAGGGCTTCCTCCACAGCCGCCCCCTGCCCGCCGACGAGCTCGAGCGCTGGCTCGACACGCACGGCGCCCGGCCGGCCGGCCCCGGTCGCGCCACCGCGCAGGTCCCGCCGCAGCACCGCGGCCGGGCGGCACGCCACCTCCCCGTCGACTGAGGGTGCGGCGAGCGGCCGGCGGACGGCCGGTCGTCGTCGAGGGGCGTCACGGCCCGGCCCGACGGAGACTCACGGACGTGGACGAGCGGGACCTGGTGCACCTCCGGCGGTGCGTCGAGCTGGCGACGGAGGCCCTGGAGGCCGGCGACGAGCCCTTCGGGTCGGTGCTCGTCGACGCCGACGGGCGGGTGCGGCACGAGGACCGCAACCGCGTGGGCGGCGGCGACGCGACGCAGCACCCCGAGCTGGCGCTGGCGCGCTGGGCGGCCGAGCACCTCACGGCGGCGGAGCGCGCGGGCGCCACCGTCCACACCTCCGGCGAGCACTGCCCCATGTGCGCCGCCGCGCACGCGTGGGTCGGCCTCGGGCGCGTGGTCTTCGCCAGCTCGTCGGCGCAGCTGGCGGCGTGGTCGGCCGAGCTGGGGCTGCCGCCGTCGCCGGTCACGCCGCTGCCGATCACGGCGGTCGCCCCGGGGCTCGTCGTCGACGGCCCCTCCGAGGAGCTGGCCCCGCTCGTGCGCGCCCTGCACGCCCGCCGGGCGGGCTGACCGGACGGGGCGCGAGGCGACCTACGCGTCCGCGGTCGGGCGGCCGGCGTCGGCGGCCACGGCCCCGGCGCGATCGTGGTCGCCACGGCCCTGCCGCACCACCGCGGGGGCCTGCAGGGGCAGCGCCCGGCCGACGGGGTGCGTGGTCTCCGTCGCCAGGCGCCGCGCCAGGGCCTCGACCGGCTCGGGACGGCCCAGGTGGAAGCCCTGGAGGACGGGGCACCCCATCGACGCGAGGACGTGGGCCTGCTCGAGGGTCTCGACGCCCTCGGCGACGAGGGTGATGTCGAGGGAGCGGGCCAGCGCCGCCGCGGCCCGCACGAGCCGGGCGCGGCGCGGCGACGTGTGGACGGTCGCGATGAGGGTGCTGTCGAGCTTGAGGTACCCGGCGCCGATGTCGTCGAGACGGCTGAGCGCGGAGAAGCCCGTGCCGAAGTCGTCGACGGCCAGCGCGACCCCGAGGTCGGCGACGGCGCGCAGCGCCGCCAGCGCGGCCCGGGAGTCCGCCTCGACGACGGACTCGGTCACCTCGAGCACGAGCAGGTCCGCCGGCCAGCCGGAGTCGCGGAGCGCGTCGGCGACCCGGCCCGGGTAGGCGGGGTCGAGCAGCTCGAGTCCGGACACGTTGACGGACAGCCGCACCCGGCGCGCGGCGGCGTCCGGCAGCGCGGCCATCTCGTGGCAGGCCCGGCGCAGCACGAAGGCGCCGAGCTGGGCGACGAGGCCCTCGCGCTCGGCGAGCGGCACGAAGACGTCCGGCCCGACGGGGCCGTGGACGGGGTGCGTCCAGCGCACGAGCGTCTCCACCCCGGCGAGCAGGGCCTCCTCCGCGGCGAAGCCGGGCGTGCTCGGCGTGGCCCGCAGGGGCTGGTAGACGAGGTGGAGCCCGCCGCTGCGGAGCGCCTCCGTGAGCTCGCGGGTCAGCGCCGCGGAGTCCCCCGCGCCGGGCAGGTCGTGGTCGGCCTGCAGGCAGCGGCCCCGGCCCGTGCTCTTGGCGCGGTAGAGGGCGGCGTCGGCGCGGCGGACGACGTCGGCGGTCGACTCCGTGGGGCCCTTGGCGGCGACGCCGGCGGAGGCGGGCCGGTGCGGGTCGGCGCACAGCGCGTCGAGCAGCGCGGCGGCCGCCGCGGGCGAGCGGTCCGGCAGCAGGACGGCGAACTCGTCGCCCCCCATCCGCGCCAGCACGACGTCGGCGGGCAGGGCCTCGCGCCAGGCGGCGGCGGTCTCGCGCAGCAGGCGGTCGCCGGCCTCGTGGCCGAGGCCGTCGTTGACCGCGCCGAAGCCGTCGAGGTCGAGCAGGCCGACGGTCAGCACGGTGCCGCCGCGCCCGGCGGCCGTCGCGGCCGCCTCGAGCATCTGGTCGAGCCCCCGACGGTTGGGCAGGCCCGTGAGCTCGTCGACGCGGGCGTCGGAGGCGTGGCGCGCGAGCACGCCGACCACGGCGGCGGTGGCCACGAGCACCACGACCACGGCGACCATCTCGCCGGGGTCGACGTCGTCGCGGCAGCTGAGGCTGATGACGGCCGCGCTGCCGCACAGGAGGAACTGCAGCGTCGCCGGCCCGGGCGCGAAGACCACGGCGCTCTCGATGACGACGAAGCCGTAGACGGCCGCGAGCGCGACGGCGGCGCCGTCGTCGGGGGCGGCGACCACCGCCACGCCGATGAGGCACGTCGCCACCGCGGTGAGCAGGTGCGCCCAGCGGTGGGTGACCGCCTCCCGCCGGAGGGTGACGACCGCGCTGACGACGACCGCGGCGGCCGAGAGGGACAGGAGGGTGACGGGCCCCTGGAGGGACCGGGCCATGTCGCTCGAGGCGACCTCGGACACGAAGGGGAAGCCACCGGGCACGCCGAGGGCCTGGGCGGCGAGGGCGAGGGCGGCGGCGAGGTAGAGCACGCCCAGCGAGGCGCCGACGGCGTGCGGGGTGGCCACCTCGTGCTGCCGCGTCCACCACCGGGCCGAGGCCCAGGGCCGGTCGCGCAGCCGCGGCCGCACCGGCCGGGGACCGCCGGGGGACCGCCCCGCCGTCCGTCCGCCGCCGACGCGGCGCCGCTCACCGTCCACGAGGTCCTCCGTCCGTGACGCCCCGGCCCCGGGCAGGCCGGAGGGAGCGGCGGGCGGGGGCGGCTGCGTGCACGCCCTCCCATCGGGCGGGCACGGCCCCGCCTGAGCCGGTGCGACCCCGGGGCGGGGGCGCGGGTCACCCGGTCGGTCGCGTCCCACCACCCGACCGGCCCGACGACGTTCATGCCCCGGCCCACCCGACGTCCGGCGGCCGTCGCCCGGTTCGTCCACCGTCGCGGCATCTGCCCGGTCACCGAGAGGACCGCCATGCCCGCCCGCCGGACGCTGCGCACCGCCGCCGTCGCCACCGCGCTCACCGCGCTCGTGCTGCCCACCGTGGCCGCCGCCGTCCCCCCCGGCGCCGCCGAGCCGCAGCGCCTCACCATCGCCGTCGTCCCCGACACGCAGTACCTCTTCGACGGGCAGGGCCGCGGCGACGCCGCCCCGCTGGCGGCGGGCCTCGACTGGCTCGTCGAGCACGCCGAGGAGCGCGACGTCGTCTTCACGGCCGCGCTCGGCGACCTCACCGAGGGCGGCGACGCCGACCAGATGGGTCGCGTGGGCGAGGTCTACGAGCGCCTCGACGACGCGGGGATGCCCTACGCCGTCCTCGCCGGCAACCACGACGTCGACGGCAGCCGCACCGACGCCGAGCGGCTCGGCACCCCCTACCTCGACGAGTTCGGCCCGCAGCGCTTCGCCGACCAGCCCACCTTCGGCGGTGCCGACGAGACCGGCTACAACACCTACAACGTCGTCCCGGCGGCGGGGCGCGACTGGCTCGTGCTGTCCCTGGACTGGCGCATGTCGGACGCCTCCTTCACGTGGGCGCAGGACGTCATCGACGCCCACCCCACGAGCCCCGTCGTCCTGACGACGCACGAGCTCGTCGCCGACGGCGGGGGCGGCGTCGCCACGCCGTCCGCCTACGGGCAGCAGCTGTGGGACCGCCTCGTGGCCGCCAACGACCAGGTCTTCCTCGCGCTCGGCGGCCACTTCTGGCCCGTCGCCCGCACGACGGCCCGCAACGACGCCGGCCACGACGTCGAGATGCACCTCGTCAACTACCAGGAGCGCTACTACGGCGGCGCCGGGATGATCCGGCTCTACACGATCGACCTCACCGAGGACCGGGTCGACGTCGAGACCTTCTCCCCGTGGGCGCAGCAGCAGGCCGAGGAGGGCAACCCGCTGGCGCGCCCGCTCGCCCGCCCGACGACGCCCGGCGAGCGCGCCGTCGACCAGTTCTCCTACCCGCTCGACGCCGACGAGCGCTTCGCGGCCTTCACGCCCGACCCCGCGGGACGCGAGCCCGGCGCCCCCGTGGCCGACTCGCTGGTCGACGGCGTCGTCGCCTACTGGCGGCTGGGCGACACCGGCCGCGGCCGCAGCAGCGACGGGCGGCCGCTCGCCCCGACCTCGCCGACCCTGCGGGACCTGTCCGGCTCCGGCAACGACCTGCGCCTCGTCACGCTCCCGGAGGGCGACCGCCGCTCGGTGCTCCTGTCCGACGACGACGACCCCGACCAGCCCGGGTCGGGCAGCCTCCGGCTCGTCGGCGGTGTGCCGGGCGGCGGTGCCTACCTGCGGACGGTCGAGGGCGCCCCGCTCGACGACCTGACCCTCGCCGACGGGTACACCGTCGAGGCCTACGTGCGGCTGCCGGAGGGGTGCTGCGAGGGCGACCGGGCGTGGTCCGGCTTGCTCGGCCGCGGGGCGTCCGGCGTCTCGGCGGGCAAGTCCGGCGGCTACGACCCCCGGGCCTCGACCGCCACGCTCGCCTTCTCGCCGAGCCGCCAGGTGCAGTGGGAGATGTACCCCACCAACCGCGACGACGCCGTGACCAGCTGGAGCCACGAGCTCGAGGCCGGCGTGTGGCGCCACCTCGCCGTCGTCAACGACGGCACCCGCACGCGGATGTACGTCGACGGCGCCCCCATCGCCCGCGACCCGGGCCTCGACGCCGTCGGCATCGCGGGCGCGGGTAGCTCTTGGCTCGTCGGGGCGACGACCTTCGACGAGCAGGTGGAGAAGACCTTCGACGGCTGGGTGGGCGACGTCCGCATCGCCGACCGGGCCCTCGCGCCCGAGGAGTGGCTGGTGCGCCCGGCGCGCTGAGGCCCGCGGGGTGTGCGCGTCGATGTGACGGCCTGCCGTCAGATCGACGCGCACACCTCCGACCTCGCGGCCGCCCACCTCCTCCGGAGGTCGGAGGTGGGGTGCCTGCCCGCGCGGGACGACCCCGCGCCCGCCCGTGGCGAGGCTCGTCGTGACCGCAGGACCGGCCCCGCGCCGGCCCGCCGCCCGGCACGAGGAGCCCGCCATGACCACCCGCACCACGTCACCGCCCGTCCGCCGCCGTCGCGGCGCCACCGCCCTGGCCGGCGCCGCGCTCGTCGCCGTCCTCGCCGGCTGCGGCGCCCCCGCGGCCGTGCCCCCGCCCACGCCCGCCCCCGTCGTCACGGCCGAGCCCACGACGGCGGACGTCGACGCCTGGCTCGACGGGTACCTGCCCGCCGCGCTGGAGCGCGAGGGCATCGCCGGGGCGACGGTCGCCGTCCTCGCGGACGGCGGGCTCGTCACCGCCCGCGGCTTCGGCCTGGCCGACACGGGGCGGACGGCCGACGACGGCGCCGTCCCGAGCGGCACGCCCGTCCCCGTCGACGCCGAGGCGACGCTCTTCCGCGCCGGCTCGGTCTCCAAGACGGTCACGGCCCTCGCGGTCGCGCAGCTCGTCGCCGACGGACGCCTCGACCTCGACGTCGACGTCAGCGAGTACCTCGACTTCCCGGTGCCGCGCGGCTACCCGCAGGACCTCACGCTGCGGCACCTGCTGACGCACACGGGCGGCTTCGAGGAGCGGGTCGAGGGCGTCCTCGCGACGGACGGCCCGGTCGACCTCCGCGAGCACCTCGCGACCGACCCGCCCGCGCAGGTCTTCGCCCCCGGGACGACGCCGGCCTACTCCAACTACGGCAACGCGCTCGCCGGGTACGTCGTCGAGCGGGTCACCGGCACGCCCTTCGCCGAGCACGTGCAGGAGGCGGTCCTCGACCCCCTGGGCATGACGAGCTCGACCTTCGCCCAGCCGCTGCCCGACGACCTCGCCGGCCGGCTGTCCCGCTCCTACCCCGACGCCGCGGGCGCCCCGACGCCGTTCGAGTTCGTGGGCCCCGCCCCGGCGGGCGCGCTGACGACGTCCGGGCCCGACATGGCGCGGTTCACGCTGGCGCTGCTCGGCGACCTGCCCGGCACCGAGGACGTCGTCGGCGACGAGGAGCGCGCCCTGCTCCTCGCGCCCGCCGCCGACGAGGAGGCGCTCGGCGACCTCGCCGCCGGTCCTCTGCCGGGCCTCGGCACCTTCGACGAGAGCCGCGGCGGCACCCAGGCGTGGGGCCACGGCGGAGACACCACGCACTTCCACAGCCAGCTGCACGTCCTGCCGGACGCCCACGCCGGGATCTTCGTGTCCTTCAACAGCTCCGGCACGGACGCCACCGCGACCGTCGGCCTGCGCCGCGAGCTCGTCGAGGCCTTCGACGACCGGTACGTCGTGCGCCGGGACGCCGTCGAGCCCGTCGCCGCGCGCCCCGACCCGGGCGGCACGGCCGACCGCGCCGCCGCCGTGGCCGGCCGCTACAGCGACACCCGCGGCTCGGCGACGACGTTCCTCGCCGCGCTGCCGGCCCTCGGCGGCACGACGCTGACCGCCCTGCCCGACGACCGCCTCCTCGCCACCCCGGCCCCCGGCTCGGTGACGCCCGCCGTCTACGAGGAGGTGCGGCCGTGGCTGTGGCGCGAGGTCGGCGGCGAGCGGCTGCTGCCGGTCCGCGTCGAGGACGGCGCCGTCGCCGCCGTCGGCTACGAGGGCGCCTTCACGCTCCGCCCGGCGACCGTGGCGGAGCAGGTCGGCCTGCCCGTCCTCGTCGTCTCGGCCCTCGTGCTGCTCGTCGCCGTCGTCGCGGTGCCCGTCGGCGCGGTCCGCCGTCGGCGCCGGGGCCGGCCCGCCGCCCCGCGGGGGCTGCGGGTGCTCCGGGGGCTCTCCCGCGGCGCCGCCCTCGCCGGGCTGCTCGCGCTCGTCGGGTGGGTCGTCGTCGTCCAGGCGGTGATGTCCTTCACGGCCCTGCCCGCCGCGCCGCTGCGGGGCGTGCAGGCGCTGCAGCTGCTGGCCGCGGTCGGCGTCGTGCCGGCGGCCGCCCGGGTCGCCGCCGAGGTCCGCGCGCGCGCCGGCCGGTGGCAGGTGGTCGGTGCGGTCCTGCTGCTCGCGGCGCTCGGCGCCACGGCGTGGCTGGCCGTCGCGCTGCGGCTGCTCGCCCCGTCGGTCAGCTACTGAGGCGCGGGCGGTGCGCGGGGACGGGCCCGGCGGCGGCGGGCGCCAGGATGGGCGGGTGACGCGGTGGGGGGCGACGGACGACGGACCCGTCGACGTCTCCCGCGGCCGCCTCGACGACCTCCTCGAGGAGCGGGGCGTCCGGACGGTCCTCGGGCGGGACGCCCTCCTCGCCGTGGTGGTCGTCGTCCTGACGACGGCGATCACCCTCGCCCTGCCGGCGCTCCTGCCGGCCGACCTCCTCGGGCCGGAGGAGGCCTCCGTCCACCGCGGGAGCGCGGGGTGGCTCGCCGCGGTCGCGGCGGTCCAGGGCGCCGCCCTGTGCGTGCGACGCACGGCGCTCCCGTGGTGCCTCGCCGCCGTCGTGGGCTGCCAGGCCCTCCTCGCGGCCGTGGCCCCCGAGGAGACGCTGCGCGCCCTCGCGCCGGTGGTCGCCTGGTACACGGCGGGCGTCCTGCTCACCGTCCGTCGGGCCGGGGCCGCCCTCGCCGTCGCCGTCGTCGTCGAGACGGCGACGGCGGGGGTGGCGGCCGCGACGACCGGCCAGGACGTGGCCACGTCCGTCGGTCTCAACGCGCTGTCCGCCGCCGTGAGCGGGGCCGTGGCCGTCGCCGTCGGGCTCCACGTCGCCACCCGGCGGCGCTACCTGCACCTGCTGCGCGCGGAGGCCGCCGCCGCGGAGGCCGGTCAGCAGGAACGGGTCCGGGCGGCCGTCGCGGCCGAGCGCTCGCGGCTGGCGCGCGAGCTGCACGACGTCGCCGCGCACCACCTCTCGGGCATGGTCGTCCAGGCGGCGGCCGTCGAGCGGCTCGTGGGGCGCGACCCGGCGGCGGCCCGCGAGGGCGCGGCCTGGCTGCGCGAGCAGGGCAAGCAGACGCTGGCCGACCTGCGGCAGGCCGTGGGGCTGCTGCGCGGTCCCGCGGGCGAGCCCCTGGGCGACGCCGCCGCCCGGGCCCCGCTGCCCGGCCTCGACGCCCTCGACGACCTCGTCGCCCAGGCACGGGAGGCGGGGGACGCGCTCCTCGTCGACGTGCCGCCCCGGCTGCCCGTGCTGCCGCCGCTGGCGGACGCCTCGGTCTTCCGCGTCGCCCAGCAGGCCCTGACCAACGCCCGCCAGCACGCGCCGGGCGCGCCCGTGCGGCTGGCGCTCGCCGTCGCGGGACCCGAGCTGGCGCTCGACGTCGTCAACGGGCCGGCGGCCGCGCCCGGCGTGCGGGGCGGCGGCACCGGCCTGGCGGTGATGCGCGAGCGCGCGGCGCTCGTCGGCGGCCGGCTCGCCGCCGGGCCGACGCCCGACGGCGGGTGGCGCGTCACGCTGCACGTGCCCGTGCCCGACGGGCCCCGCGACCCCGGCGACGAGGAGGTGCCCGCATGACCCGCGTGCTGCTCGTGGACGACCAGGCGGTGGTGCGCGCGGGCTTCCGCGTGCTGCTCGAGGACGCCGGCGACCTCGAGGTCGTCGCCGAGGCGTCCTCCGGCGCCCAGGCGGTGGCCGCCGCGCGGGCCGTGCGCCCCGACGTCGTCGTCATGGACGTGCGGATGCCCGGCGGCGACGGCCTGACGGCGACCCGGCGCATCGTCGGCGAGCACCGCGGCGAGGACGGGTCGCGGCCGCCGGCCGTCCTCGTCGTCACGACCTTCGACCTCGACGAGTACGTCTTCGGCGCCCTGGAGGCGGGGGCCAGCGGCTTCCTCCTCAAGGACTGCGAGCCCGAGGAGCTCGTGGCGGCGGTGCGCCGGCTGGCCGCCGGCGACGGCCTCGTGGACTCCGCCGTCACGCGGCGGGTCATCAGCGAGTTCGCCCGCCGCGCACCGGCTCCTGCTCCCTCGGCCCCCGAGGTCGACCTCCTGACCCCCCGCGAGCGCGACGTCGTCGTGCTGCTCGCCCGGGGCCTCACCAACGCGGAGATCGCCGCGGAGCTCGTCGTCGAGGTGAGCACGGTGAAGTCCCACCTCGGGAGGGCGATGACGAAGCTCGGCACCGCCGACCGGCTCCAGACGGTCGTGTGGGCCTTCCGCAGCGGGCTGGCCGTCCCCGGCTGAGCCGGCCCCGGACGGGGCGGGACGCGGGCGCTGCGGGCCGTCCGAGGTGCAGGCCGCACGGCACCGGGCCATGGTGGGCGCGACCGGTCGTGCAGAAGCGCGCGACCCCCGTCGACCCCGTGGCCCAGCAGCGGCGCCCGGACCGTCGACGCCCCGGGCCCCGGTCCCCCACCCCTCCCGCGCCCTCCGGCGCGTCGTCGTGGTGGGCACCGACGACCCAGCGGGCGCGACCCGCCCCCTCGGAAGGACCCCAGGCCCATGAGCCACGACAGCACCGACCCGTCCGCGGCCCACCGCGCCCCGGACCCCCGCACCGGCAGCACCGGCAGCACCGGCTCGGACGCCTCCGCGACGGCGTCCGCCGCCCGCGACGAGGCGCAGCAGCGCGCCGGCCAGGTGGCCGGCACCGCGAAGGACGCCGGCTCCCAGGTCGCCGGCACCGCGAAGGACGCCGGCCGCGAGGTCGCCGGCACCGCCCAGGCCAAGGCCGCCGACGTCAAGGACGAGGCCGCCGCCCAGGCGAAGGACCTCTACCGCGAGGGCCGCAGCCAGCTCACCCAGCACGCCGGCGAGCAGCAGCAGCGCGCCGCGCAGGGCCTGCGCGCCGTGACGACCGAGCTCCGCGGCATGGTCGACGGCACGGACCAGCAGGGCCCCGTGACCGACCTGGCGCGCCAGGCGGCCGACCGCGTCGACGAGGCCGCCCGCTGGCTCGGCGACCGTGACACCGACGGCCTCCTGCGGGACGTCCGCTCCTTCGCGGCCCGGCGCCCCGGGGCCTTCCTGGCCCTCGCCGCGGGCGCCGGCCTCCTCGCCGGCCGCCTGGCCCGCGGTCTCAAGGACGCGTCCGACGACAGCTCGTCGTCGACGACCGCCGGCACCTCCACGGGCACCGGCACCACCGCCGCCCCCACCTACGGCACCGCCGCGGTGGGGACGACGACGGCCACCGGCGCCGCCGGCACGACGACGACGCCCGGCGCCCCGACGCTGCCCTCGCTCGCGGACACCACGTCGGCCGACGTCCACCGAGGGGTCCTGTGAGCACCCCCGCCGACGGCCCCCTCCGCACCGCGCCGGGCACGGGCGGCGACGACCACCGCTCCATCGGCGACCTGCTGCGGGCGGTGACCGAGGACCTCTCGACACTGCTGCGCCAGGAGGTCGCGCTCGCCAAGGCCGAGGCCAAGGAGTCGGCGTCCAGCGCCGGCAAGGGCGCAGGCCTGCTGGGCGGAGCCGGCGTCGCCGGCCACTTCGTCCTGCTCTTCCTGTCCGTCGCCCTCTGGTGGGGCCTCGGCACCGCCATCGGGAACGGCTGGTCCGGTCTCGTGGTGGCCCTCCTGTGGGCCGTCGTCGCCGCCGTCCTCGCCGTCGTGGGCCGGCGCTCGCTGAAGTCCGCGAAGGGCCTCCCGCAGACGCAGGAGACCCTCCAGAAGATCCCGAACGCCGCCAAGGGCCACGAGGAGCAGAACCGATGAGCCAGTCCCCCGACGAGATCCGCGCCGAGATCGAGCGCACCCGCGCGGCCCTGTCCGCCGACGTCGACGAGCTGGGCCACGAGGCGAGCCCCTCGACGCAGGTCCACCGCCAGACCGACAAGGTCAAGGGCCGGGTCACCGACCTCAAGGAGCGCGTCATGGGTGCCGCCCACGACGCGTCCAGCAGCACCGGCTCGGCGACGTCGTCCGTCAAGGACGCCGCGGCCGGCGCCCCGGACCAGGTCAAGGCCCGCACCCGCGGCAACCCCCTGGCCGCCGGCGTCATCGCCTTCGGGGCGGGCATGCTCGCCGCCGCGCTGCTCCCGACGAGCCGCAAGGAGCAGGAGGCCGCGCAGCAGGCCAAGGAGAAGGCGCAGCCGCTCGTGGAGGACGTCAAGGGCGCCGCCACCGACGCCGCGCAGCAGCTGAAGGAGCCGGCGCAGCAGGCCGCGCAGTCCGTCAAGGAGACGGCGCAGTCCGGGGCCCAGGAGGTCAAGGACGAGGCGTCGTCGCGGGCGCAGGACGTCCGCGGCGAGGCGCAGGACCAGGCGCAGCAGGTCCGGGGCGAGGCCCGGGGCCAGGCCGAGGACGCGCGCCGGCAGCACGGCCAGCACTGACCGCACCACCGCACCACCGTCCCGCCGGCGTCCGCCGGCGGGACGAGCACCCGCAGGGCCCGGCGCCGCGCGCGCCGGGCCCTGCGTGGCTGACGAGACCCGACGGAGGACGACGTGCCCGGATGGCTCGAGGCCGGCCTGTGGGGGCTGGGCGGCGGGGCGGCGCTGCTCGTCGGCGCGCTCGTGGCGTGGAAGGTGCGGGTCCCGCAGCCCGTCGTGGCGCTCGTCATGGCCTTCGGCGCCGGGGTCCTCATCTCCGCGCTCGCGTTCGAGCTCGTCGAGGAGGCCACGGAGAGCGGCGGTCTCCTGCCGGCGGCCGGCGGGTTCCTCGCGGGCGCCGTCACCTACGTCGCCGCCAACGCGGCCCTCGCCCGGCGGGGCGCCCGGCACCGCAAGCGCTCCGGCGGGCAGCAGCCCTCGGAGGGCGAGCAGGGCGGAAGCGGCACGGCCATCGCGCTCGGGGCGCTGCTCGACGGCATCCCCGAGTCCGTGGTGCTCGGCCTGGGCCTGGTCGGCGGGGGGACCGTCAGCCCCGCGGTGCTCGCGGCCGTCGTCATCTCCAACGTGCCGGAGGGGCTCTCGAGCTCGGCCGGCATGAAGCGGGGCGGCCGCAGCGCCCGGTACGTCTTCGGCGTCTGGAGCGGCATCGCGCTGGCGAGCGGCCTGTCCGCGACGGTCGGCTACCTGGCGCTGCAGTCCGCGTCGCCCGCGGTCGTCGCCTTCATCACCACCGTCGCGGCCGGCGCCATCCTCGCCATGGTCGTCGACACGATGGTCCCCGAGGCGGTCGAGCGCACCCACCTGCTGACCGGCCTCGTGACGACGCTGGGCTTCCTCACGGCCTTCGGCGTCGACCGGCTGGGCGGCTGACCGCCCTCACCAGGGCTGGCGGACCCGGTCGCGCCGGCGGCGCTGCCGGGCCTGCACGGGCGGCCGCGGCGTCGTCCCCCCGACGAGCTCCTCGAGCAGGCCCGCCCCGCGAACGGGCGCGTCGAGGGCGGCGTACTCGGCCGCCAGCGCCCGCGCGCGCGCCCGGTAGCGGGGGTCGTCGAGGACGCGCGCGACGGCGCGCGCCACCTGGCGGGCGGACGGCGTCTGCGTGCGCAGGTCGAGACCGGCTCCCGCCCACGCCACCCGGGCGGCGACCTCGGCCTTGTCCTCGCTGCGGCCCGCCACGACGAGCGGCACCCCGGCGGCGAGCGCCGCCTGCACGCCGCCGTAGCCGCCGTTCGTCACGACGACGTCGACGTGCGGCAGGAGGTCGGGGACCGGCAGGAAGCCGCCCACGCGGACGTCGTCGGCCCGGGCGGCGCGCTCCGGGAGGGCGAAGGGCAGCGTCGTGCGGCCCACCACGCCGGTGCCCACGACGACGAGGTACCCGTTCCCCGTGAGCCCGCGCACCGCCGGTCGCAGCAGCTGGCCGGGGTCGGTGGCCACGGTGCCCTGGGTCACGAGGACGACGGGGCGCCCCGCCGCGTGCGCCGCCGACACCTCGGCCTCCCACGGCGGGCGGGCCCGGCGCAGGCCCGGCGGCACCGGGGGCGCGAGGTGGCCGAGGAAGCGCAGGGACCCCGGCAGCGCGCGCCGCGGGTACTCCAGGGAGGGCACGCCCGACTGCAGGTGGAGGAAGGGCGAGACGGGGCCGAGCTGCACCCCGGCGGTGTGCTCCGGCAGGCCCAGCCCGCGACGCTCCTCGGCGAGGGCGTGGACGGCCCGCCGCATGACACCGCGGTGGACGACGGCCTCGAGGGCGAGGACGCGGCAGCGTCCCAGCCGCCCCCGCGGCGGCGGCAGGCCGAGGCCGTAGGGCGCCGTCTCGCCGTCGTGCAGGAGGAGGGGCGAGACGCCCACCGTGACGAAGGGCGCACCGCCCCGCTCGTGGGCCGCGCGCAGGGCCTCGGCGAGGCCGACGTCGCCGACGACGACGTCCACCGGCGCCGCGGCCGCGGCGGCCTCGAGGTCGGCCACCCAGGCGGGCAGCGTCCGGATGAAGAGGTGCTCGAGGTCGGCGGCCAGCCGGAGCACCTGGGGCGACCAGCGGCCCGGCTCGCGGCGCAGCCAGGCGGCGGCGGCCTCCTCCTGGCCCCCCGTCAGCGGCAGGTGACGGGCCCCGGCCTCCTCGACGAGCGGGCGGTGCGCCGCCGCGGTGAGCCAGCGCACGTCGTGGCCCCGGGCGACCAGCTCCCGCACGAGCGGCAGGAGCGGCCCGGTGTGCCCCTGCAGGGGGACGGTGGCCACGAGCACCCGCACCGGCGGAGCGTCCCACAGGGGCGCCGCCCGGCGCCGGAGGACGCGGGGGTCAGGAGGCGAAGCGTGCCGCGGACCGGGCGCGGGCCTTCTCGGCCTCCACCTCGCGGTCGCGGGCCGGCGCGGAGGTGACGAGCCCGTCGAGCAGACGGGCCGTCGCCGCCTCGACCTCGGCGACGGCCCGGGCGAAGACCTCCGCGTTGGCCTGCGAGGGCCGGGTGGTGCCGGCGAGCTTGCGGACGTACTGCAGCGCCGCCTCGTGCACCTCCGTGGGCGTGGCGGGCGGCGCGAGGTTCTGCAGCGGCTTGATGCTCCGGCACACGACGGGCTCCTCCCCGCGCGTCCGCGCGGGCCTCGGGGGCGCGGCGCGGCCGGGGCCGCGCCGTCGGGACCCGACCAGCGTCCGCCGGGCAGGTGACGGGGTCAAGGGGTCGTCGGCGAGGTGGCAGCCCCTCGTCGCGCTCTTCCGCGTCGAGGGGCTGCCACCTCGGCTCAGCGGGCGCCGAGGGCCCGGGCGGCGCGCTGGGTGACGGCCTCGAGCGGCCCGCGGCCCCAGCGCCGGACCCAGAGGTGGGCGGCGAGCAGGACGACGGCCACGACGACGCCGTAGACCCCGACGGTGAGCGGGACGCGCCCCGGCTCGCCCACCCGGGCGGCGAGCCCGAGGCCCCAGCCGTAGCAGAGCACCGAGGCCACGAGGTTCTGGAGCACGTAGCAGGACAGCGCCGTCCGGCCGACCTCGGCGAGGCGGCGCCGCGCCCACCCCGGCGCGCCGCGCCGCCGGACCACCTCGACGACGAGGGCGAGGAGCCCGAGCGCGACGACGGGCGCCGTCCCGTACCGGGTGAGGACGACGCCCGCCGCGGGCCACCCGAGGCCGAGGGCGAGGTCGACGACGAGCGCGACGGCACCCGCGACCAGCAGCCGGCGGCGCAGCCCGGCCCCGCGGTCCTCGAGGAGGCCGGCGCGCAGGAGCCGGGCACCGAGCAGGAAGGCGGCGACCGTGAGCGCCGTGATGAAGACCGGCTCGGCCCGGAAGAGGACGAGGTTGTCGAGGCGGTGGGCGACGAGGTCGAGGAACGAGCCGTCGGCGTACACCGCCGCCTCGGCGGCGAGGTCGGCCTCCTCCTCGGGGCTGACGTCGCCGGGCGGGACGAGCGCCAGCGCCAGGCCCACCGCGGCGAGCAGCAGCGCGTGCACCGCGAGCGCGACGGTGAACCACGTCCGCTGGGCCCGCTCCGACGTGGCCAGCAGGTACGCGACGACGAGACCGACGACGGCGTAGCCCATCAGCACGTCGAACTCGGCGAGCAGGAGGAAGTGCAGCGTCCCGTCGAGCAGGAGCAGCCCGGCCCGTACGGGGTACCGGCCCGGCCAGGGCCGGCCCGCCCGGAGCGCGGTGCGGCGCTGCAGCTCGAGCCCGACGCCGAAGAGCACCGTGAGCAGCCCGAGGAACTTGCCGGTGGCGAGCTGCTGGCAGACGAGCTCCAGCGCGCGCCAGCCGGGCGGCGTCCCGTCGGCCGTGCCGACGACGTAGCCGGCGAGCCCCGCCGACGCCGTGAAGATCCAGACGTTGGTGGCGAGGGTCCCGAGGATCGCCAGACCGCGGGCGACGTCCAGCGCGGCGTACCGGCCCGAGCGGGCGGACCCTCTCGGGACCGTGCCCGCAGCAGGGGGTCCGGGCTCCGTCACGGGCGGCCATCCTGCCGGGCCGCCCGCCGGCCGCGGGCCCCGCGCGGCTACCAGCTGGACTTCGTGATGCCCGGCAACTGCCCGTCGAGGGCCATCTGCCGGAACCGCACGCGCGACAGCCCGAACGTCCGCAGGTGACCGCGGGGGCGCCCGTCGACGGCGTCGCGGTTGCGCAGCCGGGTGGGGCTCGCGTCGCGCGGCATCCGCTGCAGCGCGAGGCGTGCGGCGGCGCGCTCCTCCTCGGTGAGGTGCGGCGAGACGGCGGTGCGCTTCAGGACCGCCCGTCGCTCGGCGTGCCGAGCCACCACCTCGCGCCGCTGCGCGTCCTTCGCGACCTTGCTCTTCTTCGCCATCTCAGCGCTCCTCGCGGAAGTCGACGTGCCGGCGGACGACCGGGTCGTACTTCCTCAGCACGAGCCGGTCCGGGTCGTTGCGACGGTTCTTGCGCGTCACGTACGTGAAGCCGGTCCCCGCTGTCGAGCGGAGCTTGATGATCGGGCGGACGTCGGCGCTCCTCGCGGCCATCAGACCTTCTCCCCCCGGGCGAGCAGCTCCGCGACGACGACGTCGATGCCCCGCCGGTCGATGACCTTGATGCCGGTCGTGCTGACCTGCAGCCGGACCTTCCGGCGGAGGCTCGGCACCCAGTAGGTGCGGCGCTGGACGTTCGGCCTCCACGTGCGCGAGGTGCGCCGGTGGGAGTGCGAGATGGCGTTGCCGAAGCTCGGCACGGCCCCGGTCACCTGGCAGCGGGCGGGCATGGCTGGGTCCTCTCGATCCGGCGGACGGCGTGGTAACGCCGCGACGGGGAGGACGCTACCGTAAACGGGAACCGTTCTCATCGATTGAGGAGCCGCCATGAAGCCCGGCACGCACCCGCCCTACGGACCCGTCGTCTTCCGCGACCGCTCGGCGGGGGTCTCCTTCCTCTCGCGCTCGACGCTGGCCGGCCGCGCGGGCGGCGCCGTCGTCGAGTGGGAGGACGGCCGGACGTACCCCGTCGTCGACGTCGACGTCTCCGCGGCCAGCCACCCGTTCTGGACGGGCAACGCCCGCGTGCTGGACGCCGAGGGCCGCGTGGAGAAGTTCCGCCGCCGCTACGGCCGGCGGCCGTGAGCCGGCTCGTGCGGCGCGGACGCCGCACCACCCCGGTGACGGTCGTCGTCTCCGCCGACGGCGTCCTGCGCGACGCCGCCGTCGGCGGGCTCCTCTGCGACGAGCCGGGGGTCGTCGTCGTGCGGCACGACCTCGGACCGCACCGCGAGGACGGCCTGCGGCGGGTGGTCGTCGACGCGACCGGCGTCGTCGAGGACGTCACGGTCGCCCTCGAGCACTCCTGCCTCTCGTGCGCGCTGCGCGAGGACGCGCTGCCCGCCGTCGTCGCCGCCGCGCGGGACGGCCGGTGGCGCCGCGTCGTCCTCGTGCTGCCCGTGACGGCGGAGCCCGTGCCGGCCGTCATGGCGCTGGCGAACGGCGAGGTGGCGGGACGGGCCGTCGCCGAGGTGGTGCACCTGGACGGCGTCGTGGCCGTGGCCGCGGCCGGCGCCGTCGTGCCCGACCTCTTCGGCGACGACCTGCTGCTCGAGCGCGGGCTGGGCCTCGACGAGGTCGACGAGCGGTCCGTCGGCGAGGTCGTGGCCCGGCAGCTCGAGGAGGCGGACGTCGTCCTCCTCGACGGCCCGCCCTCCCCCGCGGCGGGGGCGGCCCTGCGCCACCTGGCCGGCGCCCGGGCGGAGGTGCTGCGGCTGCACGAGGCGACCGGCGCCGAGGTGCTCGCGCCGCGGCGGCCCGCGGCCGTGCGGGGCGCGCGCAGCGACCTCCGCCGGCTGCGGCACCCGGGCGTCCCCGACGAGCACGGGGTGTGGACGCTGCTGCTCGAGTCGAGCCGGCCCCTGCACCCGGGCCGTCTCGTCGACCGGGCCGCCGAGCTGGGCGGCAGCCCGCTGCGGGCGCGCGGCACCTTCTGGGTGCCCACCCGGCCGGGCACGGCTTGCGCCTGGGACGGCGCGGGCGGCCAGCTGAGCATCGGCCCGCTCGCCGGGCCCGGGCTGCCGGCCGCCGGCGGCCCGCCCGTCACGCGGCTGCTCGTCACCGGGCGCACGGGACACCCGGAGGAGGAGGACCCGGACGGGGCCGCGCCGGAGCAGGTGCGCCGGGTCTTCGAGGAGGTGCTGGCGACGCCGGCCGAGCTCGCGGCCGGGTGGCCGGCGGGCGACGACGGGCTCTCGCCGTGGCTCGGGGCGCCGGACGTCGTCGGGCGCGAGGGCAGGGGCCGCGCTGGGGCGGCCTGAGCCGGCGCGGGCCCGGCTCCTCGTCCCGGCGGTCACCCCGGCGACGTCACCGGCGACCGGCCGTGGGCCACGGGCGCAGGGGCCGGGCCCCGGGGACCGTCGCCGGGCGCCCGACGCCGCCGGGACGGCACCGTCACGGCCGCGGCCACCACCACGGCGGCAGCGGCCCCGGCGGTGTTGAGGAGCGCGTCCACCGGGGAGACGACCCGGCCGGCGGCCGTCACGAGCTGCAGCACCTCCACCGCGACGGCGACCCCGGCCGCCGACGCCACGAGCGCCGGCACGTGGGCCGGGCCGGGCCGCAGCCGCGACGCCGCCAGGGCCGCGGGCACGAGGAGGAGCAGGTTGCCCAGCAGCTGCACGAGCGTGCCGGGGCGGCCCAGGCCCGCCGCGTACCAGCGCAGCTCCTCGACGGGCGGGGCCCAGGTCCACCCCGCCCCCGTCGGGGAGAGCGTCAGCACCGCCGTCGCCGCCAGCGCGGCGACGAGCGCGGACGTCGCCGCCCGCCGACGTCCCGACGACGCAGGGGCGCTCGTGCCGGCGGCCGGGCCACCGCCGGTCGAGGGGCCCGGGGGTACCGCGGTCCCGGTCGGGTCGGTCATCGGGTCCTCCGGGGCGGGGGGTCGTGCGGCGGGTGGACGCCCCGACCATCGGCCGCCCCGAGGACGCCGACAAGGGACCTGCGGGACCGCGGACCGCCGGGCCCCCTGTGCGCCGGCGGCTCCCGCCGCCCGGGACGGGTGCGCACGGGTCTGCAGGGGGCGGCCCGCGGCGGGCACGGCTCCCCGAGCCGCTGACCGACGGGCCCTGGCTCCGGTGCTGCGCGGCGCGGACGGTGGGGCCTCGCCGTCGCGTCGTCGACGTGGACGGCCCCACCACGACGACCCCGGAGGTCCGCCATGCCCCGCCGCCCGTCCGACGTCCCGCCGTCCGCCACGACCGGCACCGCGGCGGAGCACCGCGGCGACGAGGGCGGGGCGAGCTCCCGGCCGGTGTCGCGGCGGTCCGTCCTCCGGCTGCCGGTGGTGGCGCTGGCCGCCGGTGGCGCCGGGTACGGCGGGGCCCGGCTGACCTCCCCCGGGGCGGAGATCCCGGACTGGACCGCGGCGGACGTCCCTCGGCAGGACGGCCGCCGCGCCGTGGTGACGGGCGCGAACGGCTACCCCGCGGACGGCCGCAGCGGCCTCGGCTACCACCAGGCCCTCCTGCTGGCCGGGGCGGGCGCCGACGTGACCATCGCCTCGCGCGACGCCGAGCGGGGCGCGGAGGCCGTGCGACGCATCCGGCGGGCCGCGCCGGGCGCGGCGGTCACCTTCGAGACGCTCGACCTCGCCGACCTCGGCTCGGTCCGCTCCTTCGCCGCCCGCCTCGGCGACACCGGGGACCGGCTCGACCTCCTCGTCAACAACGCCGGCGTCATGGCCCGGGTCGACCGGGAGGTCAGCGTCGACGGCTTCGAGCGCACCTTCGCGACCAACGCCCTCGGCCCCTACGCCCTGGCCGGTCGGCTGCTCCCCCTGCTGCGGAACGGCACGGCGCCGCGCGTGGTGTGGATGGCGAGCCTGCGCGGCCACACCGGGGCGATCGACTTCGACGACCTGCAGCAGGAGGACCCCTACGGCTACGAGCGCTCCTACGACGACACGAAGCTGGCGAACCTGCTGATGGCGTTCGAGGCGCAGCGCCGCAGCACGGCCGGGGGGTGGGGCGTCACGAGCATCGCGGCGCACCCGGGGACCGCGCGCACCAACATCGTCCTCGACGGGCCCGGCCCCGACACCACCGAGGGCCGTCGCTTCAGGTTCGTCCGGCCGATGTGGCAGGACCCGGCCGTGGGCGCGCTCCCCGTCGTCTACGCCGCCACCTCGCCGCAGGCGACGGGCGGCGGCTACTACGGGCCCAAGGGCTTCCAGCAGCTGCGGGGGCTTCCGGGGTACACCGTCGTCCCGGACAACGCGCGCGACCCCGAGCTGGCGTCGCGCTACTGGGACACGCTGGCGGAGCTGAGCGGGGTGGCCTGGGCCTGACCTCCCGGGGCGGCGGCCCGACGGGTCGACCCCTCAGCGCGTGAGGCGGTGGTGGAGCTCGTCGACGCGGGCGGCGATGTCGTCGCGGACCAGCCGCATGCGCTCGAGGCCCTCGACACCGCGGGCCGACGGCTCGTCGGTCCGCCAGACCTCGACGGGCGTGCCGTCGACGGGGTCGACGTGGGCCTCGTCGCCGAGGACGACGACGAGGTCCGCCGCCGCGACGAGGTCGTCGGTGAGCTGTCGGGGCCGCTGGTCGCTGATGTCGACACCGACCTCGGCCAGCGACTCCGCGGACTGCGCGTTGAGCGCGGTGCCGGCCCTGGTGCCGGCGGAGGAGACGGTGACGGGGGCGTCGGGGCGGGCGGCGACGGCGCGGCGCATCAGGCCGGCGGCCATCTGGGACTTGCCGCCGTTCTTGACGCAGACGAAGAGCACGTGCGGAGCGGTCACCGGGGGTCCTCCGGGTCAGTCGGGCCGTCAGGGCGGTCGAGGGCCGGGTCAGCGGCGGGGGGCGGGAGCCGGCGGTGGGGGTCGGAGCGGCGCCGCAGCGCGAGGCTGACGTAGACCAGGCCGACGAGGACGGGGACCTCGACGAGGGGGCCGACGACGCCGGCGAGGGCCTGGCCGGAGGTCGCGCCGAAGGTGGCGATGGCCACGGCGATCGCCAGCTCGAAGTTGTTGCCGGCCGCGGTGAACGCGAGCGTGGTGGTGCGCCCGTAGCCCAGCCCGAGGGCGGCGCCGGTGACGTACCCGCCGCCCCACATCAGCGCGAAGTACACGAGCAGCGGCAGCGCGATCCGCGCGACGTCCAGCGGTGCGGACAGCACCTGGTCGCCCTGCAGGGCGAAGAGCACGACGATCGTGAAGAGCAGCCCGTACAGGGCGAAGGGCCCGACGCGGGGCAGGAAGCGGCTCTCGTACCAGTCGCGGCCCTTGACCCGCTCACCGAGCACGCGGGAGGCGAGCCCGGCCAGCAGGGGGATGCCGAGGAAGATCAGCACCGACCGGGCGATGTCCCACGGCGAGGCGTCGATGCCGCTCTGCGGCAGGCCGAGCCAGCCGGGCAGCACCTGCAGGTAGAACCAGCCGAGCGCGGCGAAGGCGACCACCTGGAAGAGCGAGTTGAGCGCCACGAGCACGGCGGCGGCCTCGCGGTCACCGCAGGCCAGGTCGTTCCAGATGACGACCATGGCGATGCAGCGGGCCAGGCCCACGACGACCAGGCCCGTGCGGTACTCGGGCTGGTCGGGCAGGAAGACCCAGGCGAGGACGAACATCAACGCCGGGCCCAGGACCCAGTTCAGCACCAGCGACGCGACGAGCAGGCGCGTGTCACCGGTGACGGCCGCGACCCGGTCGTAGCGGACCTTCGCCAGGACCGGGTACATCATCACCAGCAGCCCGACCGCGATGGGCAGGCTGACCCCGTCGACCTGCACGGCCTCCAGCGCCCCGCCCAGGCCCGGCGCGAGCCGGCCGAGCCCCAGGCCGGCGACCATCGCCACGCCGATCCACACCGGCAGCCACCGGTCCAGCGTCGACAGCCTGCCGACGACGGCGCCCGCGGGCGCCGACGGGTCGGTGACCGGGACCGTCACGTGCGCACCGTCCCCACCGGGTGGTCGTCGGCGGACGACGTCGCGGCGTCGTCGACAGGGGTCAGTGCTGCTGCCATCTGCGCCAGCGCCGCCGGCACGACCCGGTACCAGACCCACGACCCGCGCCGCTCGCACGTCAGCAGCCCGGCCCCGCGCAGCACCTTGAGGTGGTGGGAGACCGTCGGCTGGGACAGGTCGAAGGCCTGCAGCAGGTCGCACACGCAGGCCTCCCCGCCCGGGGAGGAGGCCACGATGCTCACGAGGCGCAGACGCACCGGGTCACCCAGGGCCTTGAACATCGCGGCGAGACCGGCGGCGAGGTCGACGTCCATCGGGGCGCCCCCCGGCGGCGGGCAGCACGCCCCGTCGACGGTCGCTCCCGCGACCGGCTCGGCCGGCCCCTCCGTCGGCTCGCACATCGACATGTGTCGATATTGACAGGCACCTATAAGGAGCGCAAAGAGGGGTCCCCGGGACCGAGACCGCGGGGCCGGTCCGACGACGACGGGGGCGCGCCCGCCACGTCGGCCCGGCGCGGGCCCGGCAGCAGCGGGGCGACGCCGCTGCGCGTGCCGTCGACGACCCGCCCGCCGCCGGAGCGCTTGGCCTCGTACATCGCCGCGTCCGCGCCGCCGAGCAGCTCCTCGGCGTCGACGCCGCCGTGGGTCCGGCGCAGGCCGATGCTCGCGCCGACCGCCGTCGTCGCGCCGTCCGGGAGCCGGACGGGACGGCGGACCTCCGCGAGCAGCAGGCCGGCGAGGACCTGCAGCTGCGCGGCCCCGGCGGAGGGCACGACGACGGCGAACTCGTCGCCGCCCAGCCGCGCCGCGGTGCCCTGCCCGGCGACGACGTGCTCCAGCCGGGCGGCGACCTGGCGCAGCACCTCGTCGCCCGCCGCGTGGCCGTGGCCGTCGTTGACCGCCTTAAAGCCGTCGAGGTCGACGAAGAGCAGGCCGGCCGCACCCTCGCCGCGGCCGGCCGCCGCCACCGCCTCCTCGAGGCGCTCGCGCAGGAGGGCCCGGTTGGCCAGGCCCGTCAGCCCGTCGTGGGTGGCGAGGTGCGAGAGGCGCTCCTCGGCGGCGCGGCGCTCGGTGACGTCCTCGACGAGCAGGAGCAGGTACGGCGCGCCCGCACCGGGCCGGACGACGGACGCCGTGAGGGCGCCCCACCGCACCGTCCCGTCGGCCTGCACGAGCCGCTGCTCGAAGCGGGCCTCGGCCGCGCGGCCGGCGAGGACGGCGCGGAGGCGGCCGCGGGCGGTACCGCGCTCGCCGGGGTGCACGTGCTGCATGACCGTGCGACCGACGAGCGCGTCCGCCGGGACGCCGACGAGGAGGGCGCCCGCGTCGTTGGCGCGCAGCACCCGCCCGAGGTCGGCGCCGACGAGGCCGACCATGAGCATCGCCGTCGGGGCGGTGTCGAAGGCGAGGCGGAACAGCGCCTCGGAGTCCGCGAGGCGCTGCTCGGCGAGGACCCGCTCGGTGACGTCGGTGGCGACGCCGATGTAGCCGGTGATGCGACCGTCGGCGTCGCGGCGGGCCGTCATGGTGAGCATGACCTGCAGGCGACGTCCGTCGGCGCGCACGTACGTCCACTGCCGGGTCTCGTGGCGGTCCTGCCGCGGGACGACGACGAAGACCTCCAGCCCCGGCGCGATGCCGAGCTCGGCGGCGCGGGCGACGACCTCGCGGCCGTCGTGGAAGAGGTCGGCGCCCCGGCCGAGGACGTCGGCGGCGCGATAGCCGAGCATCTGCTCCGCGCCGACGTTGAAGACGGTGACGAGGCCGCGGTCGTCGGTGCCGATGATCGCCTGCTCCGTGGCGGCGTCGAGGACGCCGCGGTAGAGGTCGCGGGCCTGGGCGAGGTCGACGGCGGCCGCCCGCACCGCGGTGACGTCGCCGTACGAGGCCACCACGCCGCCGGACCACGGCTCGGGACCGGGCGGGAGCGGGACGGCGCTCGTGCTCACCGTCCGCGGCGACGCGCCCTCCGGGCGCAGGACGACGTCGGACTCCCGCACCGACTCGCCGGCGAGGGCGCGGGTGATGGGCAGCTCGTCGAAGGGGTACGGCGTGCCGTCTGGGCGGGCGAGCCGGTTCTGCTCGGCCCAGGCGCGGCGTCCGCCTGTCGCGGGCCACGGCCCGACGAGGCGCTCGGCGGCCGCGTTGCGCAGCAGCGGCGTCCCGTCCGCGGCGAAGACGGAGAGCCCGCCGGTGGTCGAGCCGACGACCGCCTCGAGGAGCGCCGCCTGCCGGGCGGTCGCGGCGGTGGCCTCGGCGGCCCGCGCGAGCAGGACGTCCCGCTCGTCGCGGGCCAGCGACAGCAGCAGGGAGACGGTCGTGACGACGAGGACGAAGGCCTGGGCGGTGGGTGCCGCGGCCTGGGGCCCGAGCGCCGCGAAGGGCCCGGCGTCCAGGAGGGTGGCGGCGAGGACGGCCGCCGCGGCGACGGCGACGTGGAGCGTCGTCAGCGTCGTGCGGCGACGCAGGGCCAGCCAGGCGTGGAGCGGCAGGACGGCGAAGGCCAGCGGCAGCACGGGGAGCCACACGAGGACGACGCCGTAGCCCGCGACGAGCGCGAGCGTCATGAGCCGCTGCTCGACGGGGCCGGCCAGCCACGGCGGGCGCGCCCACGCGACCTCGCGGTCCAGCAGGCGCAGGCCTACGGCGCCCACGACGACCACACCCACGAGGTGACGGACGAACCACTGCCCCGCGACGACGGCGAAGGGCGGCGCGCCGGCAGGACCGGCGGGGTGGTCGAGGACGGCGGTGAGCCCGCCGACGAGGCTGCCGACCGCGCAGGCCAGGGCGGCGGCCCCGAGGAACCACCAGAGGTCCGTCGGGGTACGCAGGGAGAAGGAGGGCCCGTCCCCGCGGCGGCGGGCGTAGACGTGGGCGAGCACGGCGCCCTGCAGGACCGTGGCCGCCGAGACGCCCGTGGACAGGAAGATGCCCGCCCCGGTGACCTCCACGACGAGGAAGCTCGTGACCAGCGCGCCGAGGAGCGCGGGCGCCCAGGCCCGGGTGCCCACGGCGGCGAGGAGCCAGACGACCACGACGCCGGCCGCCGGCCACACGAGGGCGAGCTGGGCGCCGTCGGGGCGGCTCTCGCGGCCGACGAGCACGGCGAGGACGAGGAGGACGGCGAGCACGACGGCGCGACGCCGCTCCACGCCGGGGCCCGGGCGCAGCGCCGGCACGACGGCGCGCGCGGTCTCGGGGCTCACCCTCCCCGCATCGGCGGACGCCCCCCGCGCCTTGAGGGAAGTGCCCCCCGGTGGCGCGCACGGCCCACGGGCCGTGGACTGGGGTCCTCCGTGGACGACCCGCGGGGCGTCCACGGACCGGGCCGCACCCGGCCGTGGCGACCGCACCACCGCACGGGAGGACCCCCATGAGCCCTGCACCCGACACCCCCGGCACGCCCCGCGACGAGGGCGTGGCCAAGGTCGCCGAGATCATCAAGGACATCAAGACCTGCATGCTCACGACGACGGACGACGAGGGCACCCTCGTCAGCCGCCCGATGGCCGTGCAGCAGGTCGAGTTCGACGGCGACCTCTGGTTCGCCTCGGACGCCGGCAGCCGCAAGGTGCACCAGGTCCGCCACGGCGCCGGCGTCAACGTCTCCTTCGCCTCCGGCGACGCGTGGCTGTCGCTGGCCGGCGAGGCCGAGGTGGTCGAGGACCTCGAGAAGACGAAGGAGCTGTGGAACCCGGGCCTGTCCGCCTGGTTCCCCGACGGCCCCGAGTCGACCGGCCTCGTGCTGCTCAAGGTGCACGCCTCGTCGGCGGAGTACTGGGACACCCCCGGCGGGAAGGTGGCGACGCTGCTCTCCTACGTGAAGGCGCGCACCAAGGGCGAGCGCTACGACGGCGGCGAGAACGAGGTCGTCCAGCTCTGACGCCCCGGGCCTCCGGCCCGCACGTCCCGACGCCGCCCGTCCTGCTGCTGCAGGACGGGCGGCGTCGCGTCGTGCGTCAGCGGGTGGTCGCCCCGAGCAGGGCCGCGACGACGTCGTCCTTGGCCGCCTGGCCCGACGGCCCCGCGCTCCGGAGCGCGGACACGGGCTGCGGGTCGAAGGGCCGTCGGTCCGCGGCGCAGACGGTGCCCTCCGCGGGCAGCTGCTGGTCGACGAGGTAACGGGCGACGGCGTCGTCGACGCACCCGCTCGCGCCGAGGGCCGTGTGGCCCCAGCCCTCGAGGGTCAGCAGCCGCGCCCCGGGCAGCTGCTCGGAGACGGCGACCGCGTCCCAGTAGGGGGTCGCCGGGTCGTACCGGGTGCCGACGACGAGCACCGGCGCCGCCGTCTCCTCGTCCCACGGCCCGGTGTACCGGCTGTCGGCGCGCACGGGCCACGTGGCGCAGGCGAGCTCGCTCCACACCCACGCGCTGCCGAAGTACGGGCCCTGCGCATCGGCCGCGGCGGCCGAGGTGCGCCACGCCCGCTGGCGCCGGGGGTTGTCGCCGTCGGTGCACAGGACCCCGTCGGTGCCCTCGGAGATCTGCACCCGCTCCTCCGCGGGCTCGGGCTCGTCCGCCGCGGTCGCCAGGCGCTCGCCGGCGGCCGCGGCGCGCGCCGTCGTCGCGGCGTCGGGAGCCACGCCGTCCTCCCTCGCGTCGACGAGGACGAGCAGCGCCGCGACGAGGTCGGCGAGCGCCGGGTAGGAGCCCGCGTCGTAGAGGGCACCGAGCGACGTGCTGACGAGCTCGGCGTAGGTCCACCGCGTCTCGCCGCCCTCGGCGTCGACGACGACGAGAGGTTCGTCGAGCAGCGCGGCGGCCAGCCGGTCGTAGTCGCCGGACGGGTCGCCGCCCGCCGCCAGCGCGCAGGCCTCGGGCCCCGCGGCGGCGCACTCGGCGAGGAGGGCCTGCAGCGTCCCGTAGGCGCCCTCGCCGGTGCGCAGGCGGTGCGACGTCGTCTCCGTCAGCGCCTGGCGGCGGCTCTCGCCCGTGGTCCAGGCCACCGGCTCGATGACGGCGTCGAGCGCGAGGGCGCGGACCCGGTCGGGGAAGAGGTTGGCGTACACGTCGCCGAGGTGGGTGCCGTAGGAGTAGCCGGCGTAGGTCAGGGCCTCGTCGCCGACGGCCTGCCGCAGTAGGTCGAGGTCGCGCGCCACGTCGGCCGTCGACATGTGCTCGATGACCGGCTGCTCGTCCACCTGCCCAGCGCAGAAGTCGGTGTAGGTGCGGTACGCGGCGAAGTGCCGCAGCTGCTCCCGCGTGCCGACGGGGAAGGGCGGCAGGTCGAACAGGGTCTCCACCGCGGTGTCGAGGTCGGGGAAGCACGCGAGCGGCGTCGAGCGGGCGACGCCGCGGGGGTCGAAGCCGACGACGTCGAAGCGCTCGAGCACCTCCGCGGGGAAGGCGCCCTCGGCGCTGTCGACGAAGCCGACGCCCGAGCCGCCGGGGCCGCCGGGGTTGAGGAAGAGCGTCCCGATGCGCTTCGCGGGGTCGCCCGAGGCGGGCAGGCGCTTGACGGCCAGGTCGATCGTCGGGCCGGTCGGGTCGTCGTGGTCGAGCGGCACCGCGGCGACGGCGCAGTCGAAGGCGGCCGGGTCCACGCCGTCGCGGGTCCAGCCCTCGGGGCAGGCACCCCAGCCGAGCTCGGGGACGGCTGCCGCCGCAGGGGCGGGGGCAGCCGCACGGGCGGGACGCTCGACGGGCGCGGCACCGGCCGCGCCGGGGGCGACGACGACCGCGGCGAGGGCGAGCGCGAGGGCGACGGGCGGGCGGCGCCGTCGGGCCGCCGGGCGGGCGCCGGGGCGGACGTCAGGGGTGGGGATGACCGACGGGGGCACGGGGCTCCTCCGGGACGGGCCGCCCGGCGGACCGGGGCGGGGGCGGCCGGTCGCCGCGGGCACGGGTCTCGGGACCGGTGCGGCGAGGCTAGGGCGGAGGGCCGACGTCCGGGACAGGCCGGAGGAAAGGTGACCGATGCGACAGGTCGTCCGGCGACGCCGGCGGGCCGGGCCCCTCGACGTCCGTCAGTCCCACGAGATGGTGCAGACGTGGTGGCCCGGCGGGACCGGCGGGTGCGACAGGGCGTCGTCGGGCCACCCGCCGACCTCGACCGGGTCCGCGTCCAGGAGGTCCGCCACCGCGGAGAAGGACTCGGCGGGAGCGGAGGTGATGACGTGCACCGCCTCGGCGAAGGGCCACTCGTCCGGCTCGTACTCGTCGGCCTCCATCCCGACGAGCACGACGACGTCGAGGACGTCCGCTCGTGCCCGCAGGACCCGGAGGACCTCGAAGATGCGGGCGGGTCCCGGGTGGTCGCCCAGGTTGGGCGCGATGCTGCCGGCGTCGTCGTTGCCCTCGAAGAAGGTCTCCAAGGGCACCGCGACGGCCTCGGACGCCGGCGAGCCCCCTGCGTGGCGCAGCTGCTGCACCAGCAGCTGCGACCCCGTCAGCCGCGGCTGCTCCGGCTCGACGGCGCGTCGCGGTTCCGGGCGACGCCTGCGGAACAGGGCCATTCGCTCTCCTCGGGTGGTGGCCGCACGACCGACGCGGTCGGGTCTCGGTGGCTCCGGCGATGGTGCCGCACCGACCGCCGGGCGGGCAGAGGTCCGCCGAGGACGACCCGTCTGCTCGCGGGGCACCGATGAGGTCCCGGACGGGCACGAGTCCGTACCGGCATGACCGCCACCTACACCTGGGACGTGTTCTCCACGCTCGACGGCTTCGGGTCCTTCGTCGAGACGGCCGACTGGGGCGGCTACTGGGGGCAGCAGGGACCCGAGCTGCTCGAGCACCGCGCGGGGCAGCTCGACCCCCCGCCCCGCATGGTCTTCGGCGCCACGACCTTCCGCGAGGTCGCCGACATCCTCGTCTCCGGAGACGACCCCCTGACGCAGGACGAGTGGAACCAGCGCACCCTGCGCGCGCCGGCGACGGTGATCTCCTCCACCCTCACCGAGCCCCTGGGCTGGCCCGACGCCACGATCGTCGACGGTGACGCCGTCGACGTCGTCCGCCGGCTGAAGGACGAGTCCGACGTGCCGCTTCGCTCCCAGGCCAGCCTGTCGCTCAACCGGGCACTCATGGCCGCCGGGCTCGTCGACCGCTTCCAGCTGACGATCTTCCCGGTGATTTCCGGCCGCACGGGCACCAGCCGCATCTTCGACGGCGCCGAGGACTTCGACCTGCAGCTGCTCGAGAGCCGCACGCTGGACGGGCGCACCCACGAGCTGGTCTTCCGCCCGACTCGGCACTGAGCCCCTGCGGGTCGCCGTCCGAGCGCTCGACGGGGAGGGGACTGACCTCACCGCCATCTGCCTGCCTACCAAGTGGTTGACGCCGTGCGTACTCTTCCGCCATGTCGACGCAGATCGCGATCCGCCTCGAAGCACCCGAGCTCGCAGCCCTCGACGCCGAGGTCGCCGCAGGCCGCGCCGCCAACCGCTCCGAAGCCGTCCGACGCAGCATCGCCCGCCTCCAGCGCGAGCAGCGCTACCGCGCCGAGGAGACCCTGCTCCTCGACCTCGCCCGCCGCGGAGAGCCCCTCTACCCCGACCTGCACCCAGCACCAGAGGGCACCCACCCCGAGCTCGACTGAGCGTCCCCCGACCGTGCGCACCATCGCCGTCGTCCAGCTGGACAAGCGACGACCAGCCCTCGTCCTGACCCGCCAGTCCGAGCTCCACCTGCTGCGGTGGGTCACCGTCGCGCCCATCACCAGCACCATCCGCGGCATCACCAGCGAAGTCCCCGTCGGCCCCCGCAACGGGCTCGACCACGACAGCGTGGTCAGCTGCGACAACATCGTCACCGTCCCCGCGGACGCCGTCGAGCACTCCGTCGGGCTCTTCTTCGACGACCAGGAACCCGAGCTCGCCCGGGCCATCAGCGACGCCTTCGACCTCTTCATCGCCTGACCGAAGTCCCCGTCTCCGGCCCCGCACCACGTCCACCGAGCCGCCCGACCGTCCCGCTGACGATCCCCTTCCTGGCGTGGACTTCCGCGGCTTGCGCGGTAGGCAGATAGGTAGGTAGGGGGCGTGCGCGAATGAGTGATGCCGGTCTGAATCCTTGAAACCCCCGCTCGTCTGGCTAGCGTCGCGGCATGTCGCACGACCTCGCCGTCTACGTAGGCGCGCAGCCCGACGACGCAGCGCAGGCCATGGCGGCTTTCGCCCGCCTGGCGGAAGAGACCACTGAGGAGGCGACCCCACCCGCTCCGGCGATCCGCGCCTTCCTGGACGACCTCGCCCGGGTCCTGCCCGACGATCATGAGGCATGGGCCTCATCACCGCCCTCCGGCGAGGCCGACGGCGACACCCTCGTCCTGCCGCTCACCTACGGCGATGGCCTCGAGCTGACCATGGTCACAATCGTCGACCTAGCCCACCAGCACGGCCTCGTGTGCATCGACCTGTCTGCCGAGGACGTCTACCTGCCCATGGACGACGGCTCGGCCTACGCCGACCACCTCGACGCCCTCGAACCACCCGCCGACCCCGCCTTCGACGTCTACGCCCGCTTCATCCGCGACGTCATCTCTCCCGAGCTGCGCCGGCTCGGCTTCCAGGGGTCTTCCGGCAGGTACCGCCTCAAGGGCACCGACGACCACGTCCTCGTCGCCTTTCAGAAGGGCCACAACAACAGCGCCTGGGAGGTCACCTTCACGATCAATCTCACCTACATCAGCGCGGACGCCTGGGCCCAGGCATGCCGTGAGCACACCGAGCTGACCGAGCGACGACCGAACGGGACGGCGCGTGAGCCCGCCCGCGGTTGGTACGAGCGGATCGGGATGCTCGACGACCCTCCCGGAGACCGCTGGTGGGCCCTGCGCACGCAAGACGACGTCCCAGCGGTGGCCAAGGACGTGATCCGGCTTCTGCGCGACGAAGCGGTCCTCGAGCTCGGCCGACAGCTCACCGGCGAACCCACCGCCCGGCCCATGGAGTACTGACGCGGCCCGTACCGATTGACGATCGTCCAACGGCGCAGGCCAAGCGGCTCGTGTTCCTACTCCGCGGCCCGGTGTGCGTGTGTGATTTCTCGGCGGGCTCGCGCGTTCGCTATCCGCGCGGTGACCACCCACGTGATCATCAGCGCCAGCGTCACCACTGAGGCCCAAGTGGGCAGTCCGTCACCGCCAGTCAGGCGGGAGATCAGGCCGACGGCGTTGACGGTAATGGCGATCCAGAACGGGATGTAGGCGGGGTGCCGAGGAGACACCGCGAAGGGCCAGCTGTACGGGTCGACAGTGCGTGCCATCGCTCGACGGTAGGACAAGGTGGACACCACGCGTCCAGCGCGCCGTCGCAGCATCGACTGCCCCTCGGTGTGTGAGCAGGCGGGTCTTAAGGCAGCCTCAAGCGCGTGGGCATGATGAATATGCGACTGATCGAGCCACCACCGTGCTCGTGCGGGCACTCCAGGAACGACCATTGCCGTCAGTTCCTGCCATCACCTGCCTGGTGTCACGACGTAGGTCCATGCCGAGAGTGCGACGGCTGTCGCGGGTACCAGCGGCAACGGGGTCTATGGAATGGCCTCGTGGCTTTCATGCAGAAGTGAGCGGCGAGCGACCGCCAGCTGGCACACCTCGACGTCCATGGGTCCAGACTTCGGTCAGCGTCCCGCTGACGATCGTCGTCCGGTCAGCGCCGGGCCCGCGGCGTCGCACGCCTCAGTCAGCGAGGTGTCGGGCCCGCCATGTCGTAGCTCTCGCGGAGGAAGCGCGCGGTGAAGCGGTAGCCCTCCAGGTTAACGAGCGCCTTTCCCTCAACGACATGGCCGTGCTGTTGCGCCTGCTCGTGCTCGGCCTCGAGGTGGGCAGCGCACTGCTCGGCGTAGGCAATCAGCGACCCGATGACGCCCTGAGGCACCTGCGGGGCCGCAGGGAAGTAGTCGTCCACGGCCCATCGGTATCAGGTGACCACCCCGGTCGCTAGCGCCAACGTCCCCCGGCAAGGCGCACCGAATGACGATCGTCGTCCGGTCAGCGTCCCGCTGACGATCGTCGTCCGGTCACGTCACGAGGGCCGGAAGGGCGCCCGACGGTCCAGCGCATGGGGCAACCTGAGGCATGACCTCGTCCGCCACCACGCCCTGGCCGCGCGATCTGCCCTCGGTGCTACTGGTGGTGCTGGCGCTGACCGCGGGGGCTGTCGCGACCGTCATGGTGTGGGCCGGCGGCGGAGGCGCCGCCGGGGCCAGTGACACCCTGATCGGGATCCTCTTCCTCCTGTGGAACCTCACGCCCATCGCCGGCATGGCCGGCGTAGTGCTCTTCGCCAGGCGCCGACGACCGACAGCCGCGGCCGTGACGCTGGGCGTCCTAGGGCTGGCCGGTCTGGTCACGACCTTGCTCGTCGACTTCGTCCGTAGCGACTCCTCGACCGCGGCACTGCTCTTCATCTTCCAGCCGCTGTACCTCTGGCTGGTCGCCGGCCTCACCGCCGGGCTCGCCGCCGCCTCGCTGTGGCTGGTCGACCGTCGCCGGGCTCGATCACAGGCAAGCCGACGGGAGACCGTCGTACGAACAGGCGACGGCTGACCAGCGTCTGGTGGTTGCCGCCGGCAGCCCCAGCGGTGGACCTGGTCTCAGGAGGACGACCTGCGGGCATGCTGACCCACCGAGGTGCCGGTTGCTGCCTCGCCTGCTCGAGGAGGTCATGTGGCCGCGTTGAACGGTACGGAAATTGCGGTACTCGCTCTGTGGTTGGTCGGCGTCGTAGCCGCACTCTTCAGCTGGCCCCAGCTCACGTCGGCCCGTCACCGGATCGGCCTGCTCGTCGTCGCTGTCGCGTTACCCGTGGTGGGCAGCCTCGTGGCCGTGACGACCCTCGTTGCTCTCAACTGGCGCAGCGCTCACCACACCAACGCCTAGGTCACCGCAACCTGCGCGGTCCATGCCAGCCAGCGACCTGTGGCCGGTCAAGCTCCACTGACGATCGTCGTCCGGTCAGCGTCCCGCTGACGATCGTCGTCCGGTCAGCGTCCCGCTGACGATCGTCTGCTGGGACTTCGGGAAGTGGGGCCGTGCCCTCGGACGCGTGAACACCGATGACTGACCCAGCGGAGAGCCTGCTGGCCACCACACTGCTCTACGTGTCTAAGAAGCAACGCAATCCCCGCGGCCTCCAGCGCTTGGCCTTCATCCCCTTCGGTATCGCTTACGGGTGGCTGATCGGTGGCCTGCTGCAGGGAGAGACCTTCGTGTCCGCAGTTGTCGGCGCTGCCGTACCCACCGTCGTAGCCGCTCTTCTCGCGGCTGGCCTGTGGTGGACCTCCACCAGCCGGCACTCCCGATCATCGACAGGCGTCGATGAGCCTCGAGCCTGAGGCCGCACGTGCGAGGCGCGCAGGAAGGCCCGCACCCGCGCTTTCAGCAGGACGCTGACCGGACGAGGATCGTCAGCGGAATGGGCCGCTGGTAGCGCTGGCCCCCCAAGGGTGCGTCGTCCCTGAAGTCCGTCGCGGGACCGGTGAGGTACGGCAGGGTGCCGACCATGCTGCACAGCAAGGCGGGCCAAGTCCTGCACATCTTCGTTGCCCTCGGCGCGCTGGCTATCGCGATACTCGCCGCTGCAGAGGGCTCCGACGCCTTAGCCATCGGGTCGTCGGCGACCTTCATCAGTGCAGTCTTCAGCTTCCTAGCGCTTCGACGCCTGCGCCGAGAAGCCTCTGACCCTTCCTAGCAGTCGGCTGCGGGGAACTACCCACGGACCAGCGAAGGCTGACCGGCCAGCGATCGTCGTCCGGTTAGCGTCCCGCCGACGATGGTCGCGCGGAGCGTGCCGCTTGCCGGTCCTGGGCGAGGCGCCGCAGCGGACGGCCGCAAAGCCCCGTCACACACCTCGGGCGGCGGGATCTCGTCGTCCGCGCGACCCCAGATGCCCCAATAAATCAGCCGCCTACCACCATGCTGACGCCGCACCGCCGTCTTCACCAAACGACCTGAGAAGTAGCCTCCTCGCCGCCAGCGCGAGGATCGGCATTTCGCCATAGGCGTAGGGGAGCTGGCCGCTGGCGAATCCGTACATATGTGACGTGGCGCCGCCCTCGACTTCGAGACCGTACAGCCTTGCGTCATGGACGGCACGTGACCGTGCTGCATATGCCGCCTGAAGAGAATCGATGTCCCGCTGGTCGAGCACTAACGTGATCGCTTGCTTGAAGAGATCTGCCTTCAACAGATCCTGCGATTTCCGCACACCTATGAGAGCCGCCCCTACAGCTTCGATCGTCGCCACATAAGCAACACTCGCGAGAGTGGGGTGCCTACGCTCGACATACCGCCCCTCCATGTACATGGAAAGGCCATTACGTAGGCGGACTGCAGCGCGGACGCCCACCACCTTCGGCCATTCCCGATCGAGCCAGGCGGGCACCGACAACCGTTCGACAGATTCTCGCCAGTCGCCATCCGGCGTCCACGTCGTCGCCGAATTCCATGGAAGCACCTCCGGTACGTGCACCCTATGCCCATTCAGGGCGCTTGGCGCCTGGATGACGTCGATGGTGACACCCCAAGCGAGGGAGAGCATGCCGCACAAAGCCCGCAAGTCGGAGGCAACCATCCGAGGCGCTAAGTGCTCCGAGATTGCTTTCGTCGTCCCACTTACGATGACTGGCACGCACATGCTCTGCGACCAAGCACTCATCGAAGGCACATCCTGCATGATGGGACGCTCTTGTAGCACGTCGCTGGAGTAGATGCGCATCCCACCAACATGACCCTCGAGGCCGAGCGCCGGCATCGGTGTTCGATTGGAGTCCACCGCGCCAATAACCGCTACCCAATCATGGGTTGTCCCTCCCGAGCGAAACAAAGCGTCCGCGTGCGCGACGCTCTCGGCAACGCGCCGCCGCGTCTCCTCTGGCCAGTCACCCGAAGCGACAAGCACCGTCTCATTGGAAGCCAGCACATCGGAGAAGATGAGTACGGAGACCGCGCCGCCCTCGACTAGGAGGTCCAGCGTTCGGACGCCGCCCGAGTGCGAGGTTCCCCGAACCCGAACATCGCTAGGGGCATCGAAGTCCTCGCACGAGCGCGCAAGAGCGCCGAACCAAAGATCTCCCTCTTCGTCCCAAGAGAGTTCCAGCACGCCGACTATTCGTCGTTCCAGGTCCTCGGCCACGCTTCATCCTCGCGTACACCCGACCATGAGCGCAGCTTCCCCTAGAAGTTGCCGTACACGTACCGGGGGCAATAGAGACCGCTGCACGAGGCGGTGACTCCGGACCTGCGGAGTGCCTACGTCGTGACCGGTTGGGGACCCCCTTGCGGCGAGATCCCAGCTCAGGGGCTCCTCGAGTCGTCGGCTCGCCCGAAGAGTCCCAGCAGACCCGTCCGGGCACGAGTCCCGGTCAGGCACGCCATGCGGGACGCCGCTCCTGCGCGGCCGGCGCTGCCCCGCACGGACCGAAATGGCGAGACGTCCACCGGGGACCCCCATCGCGGCTCGGGTACAGGACGACATTCTGCTCTCCCTCGAGAGGCGCGTGGTCACCCCGCCTGCGGCGAGGTCGGGGGCGCCACGGCGGGCGAGGGGGTCGGCGTCTCCTCGCCGTCGTCCGCGGGTGCGGTGGCGGCCGGTGCGCTCGTCCGGGTGCCGTCCGGCGGCGCGTCGACGTACACCCGCCCGCCGTCGCCCAACAGCGGCCGTGCCGCGACCAGCAGGCCCACGGCGGCCACGACGAGGACGCCCGCGACGAGCCGGCCACGCAGGTGGGCCCAACGGACCCGGCCGAGGGCGAGGCCCGCCACCCCGAGCGAGCCGACCGCCAGGGCCGCCACGACGGCGGCGGTCCAAGGGCGTCCGGCCGTGACCTCGACGACCACCCACACCGCGGCGAGCACGAGCGCGGCCGGGCCGAGGACGGCGGCCGGCACGTCGCCACCGGACGGCACCGGCGACGCGGTCCCGTCGACCGCGGGAGGCTGGTGCGGCGGGAGAGGCACGTTCTCGTCGACCCACAGCGGCCACCCCGGCGGCGGCTCCGGCCACGAGGGGTCCGGCGTCCAGCCCGGGGGCGGGGTCCACCAGCCCGGCGGGTCCGGCCAGCCGGGCGGGGGGTTGAGGCGCTTCGCCACCGGACCTCCCGCGCGGTCGCGCCCGACCAGCGGCCCCTCGGCCGTGGTGCGCACCGCCGGCGCCGACGATGGCACGCCGCCGGCCCGCGCGGGGCGTCCCGTCGGTGGTCGGGACCGGTCGCGGGTCGCCCGGGACGCCGTCGTCGGGCCCGCCTGGTAGGTACTGCGGGATGAGCGCCGGTCGGGTCGTCGTCGTGGGCAGCGCCAACGTCGACCTCGTCGTGGCCGTGCCCCGCCACCCGCGCGGCGGCGAGACGCTGCTCGGCGGCGGGCTGCAGCGGCTGCCGGGCGGCAAGGGCGCCAACCAGGCCGTGGCCGCGGCCCGGGCCGGCGGGGCGCCGACGTCGTTCGTCGGGGCGGTCGGGCGCGACGACGACGGCACGCTGCTGCTCGACGCGCTGCGGGGCGACGGCGTCGACGTCACGGCGGTCGAGCGCACCGCCTCGCCCACGGGCACCGCCCTCGTCATGGTCGACGGCGACGGCGAGAACGCCATCGTCGTCGCGCCGGGCGCCAACGCGGACGTCGGCCCGGGCGTCGGGGTCGCGGTGGTCGCGGCGGAGCCGGCCGTCGTGCTCGCGCAGCTCGAGGTGCCCGTGGACGCCGTCGTCGCCGCCTTCCGCGCCCGCCCCGACGCCGCCCGGTCCGTGCTCAACGCCGCACCGTCGCGGGCGCTCCCGGCCGCGCTGCTCGCCGCGACCGACGTCCTCGTCGTCAACGAGCACGAGGCGCGGGACGTCCTGGCGGGCGAGCACGGGGACGAGGGGGGCGACGAGGGCCCGGCGGACCCGACGGACACCGCGCGGGCGCTGCTCGCGCTCGTGCCGGCGGTGGTGCTGACGCTCGGGGCGCGCGGCTGCGTCGTCGCCGTCCGCGACGGTGACCCCGTCGCGGTCGCGGCCCCGGTGGTCGAGGCCGTCGACACGACGGGCGCCGGCGACGTCCTCTGCGGCGTCCTCGCCGCGCGGCTGGCGGACGGGGACGCCCTCGTCGTCGCGGCCCGCACCGCCGTGGTGGCGGGCGCGCTCGCCGTCACCCGGGCCGGCGCGCAGCCGGCCGTGCCCACGGCGCGCGAGGTCGCCGCTGCCGCGCCCTGACCGGCCTCGACCGACGCCCGACCGGCCGGACGGCCGCTCACCGGCGTCGGTGCGCCGGGGCAACCGCGGTGCCGCATGCTGTCCCGGCCACCCCCGACCGACCTCGCGGAAGAGGACCCATGACGACTGCGCCGCAGCGCGCGTCCACCGGCGAGCGCCAGCGCCGCGCCGTCCCGTACTGGACCACCCTGGTCGTCGCGTCCGCGGCGCAGTTCATGGTCATCCTCGACGTGAGCATCGTGAACGTCGCGCTGCCGTCGATGCGCACGGACCTCGACCTGTCCACGGCCGGCCTGCAGTGGGTCGTCAACGCCTACTCGTTGGCCTTCGCCGGGCTGCTGCTCCTCGGCGGGCGGGCGGGCGACCTCTTCGGGCGCAAGCGGGTCTTCCTCGTCGGCGTCGTCGTCTTCTCGCTCGCCAGCCTCGTCGGCGGGCTCGCGCAGAGCGAGGCCTGGCTCGTCGCCGCCCGCGCCGCGCAGGGCGTCGGCGGTGCGGTGCTCGCGCCCGCGACCCTCAGCCTCCTCACGACGACGTACACCGACCCGGCGCACCGCGCGAAGGCCCTCGGCGTCTGGGGCGCCGTCGGCGGGGCCGGCGGCGCGATGGGCGGCCTCGTCGGCGGCCTCCTCACCCAGGGCTTCGGCTGGCGCGCGGTCCTCTTCGTCAACGTGCCGATCGGCGTGGCGCTCGTCGTCGCGGCGGCCTGGGCCCTCGTCGGCGGCCGCCCCGCCGTGACGCGGCTGCGCGAGCTCGACCTCCCGGGGAGCCTCGCCGTCACCCTCGGGCTGACGGCGCTCGTCTACGGCGTCGTGAGCAGCGAGACCCGCTCGTGGACCTCGCCCCTCGTCCTCGGTCCCGTGGCCCTCGGCGTGGCGCTCCTCGCGCTCTTCGTCGCCGTCGAGAAGCGCGCCGCGCGGCCGCTCGTGCCGCTCGCCGTCTTCCGCCGGCGCGCGCAGACGGCCGCGAACGGCGTCGCGCTGCTCGTCGGGATGGGCATGTTCTCGTTCTGGTTCTTCATGTCCCTCGTGCTGCAGCGCGTCAACGGGTACGACGCCCTCCAGGCGGGCCTGGCCTTCCTTCCGGCGAGCGCCACGCTCGTCGTGACGTCGACGCTCGCGTCGCGCCTCGTGGCCCGGCACGGGCCGCGGACGCTCCTCGTCGTCGGGCCCCTCGTCTCGGCGGCCGGGCTGGCGTGGCTGTCGACGGCCGACCCCGGCGGCTCGTACGCGAGCCAGCTGCTCGCGCCGACGATGCTCGCCGCGGGCGGCATCGGCCTCGTCATGGTGCCGCTGGCGAGCGCCGCGACGGCGGGCGTCCCGCCCCACGAGGCCGGTCTCGCCTCGGGCCTGCTCAACACCTCCCGCCAGGTCGGCGGGGCCGTGGGCATCGCCGTCCTGTCGACGGTGGCGGCCGCGGTGACGGCCGACCGGCTCGGCACGACGTCGGCCGACGCGGCGGCGGCCGCGGGCGCCGCCGGCGTCGAGGCGCTGGCCGCCGGGTACGACCGCGGCATGCTCGTCGGGGCCGTCGTCGTCGCGTGCGCGGCGCTCGTCGCCCTGCTCGTGCCGCGGGGCCAGAAGGCCTGAGGCGACCGCAGGCCGGGGTGGGCGCCCGCGGCCGTCAGCTCCCGAGCTGCGCCGCGGTCGCCCCGTCGAGCTGCTCGCGCAGGAGGTCGGCGTGCCCGCAGTGCCGGGCGTTCTCCTCGAGCAGGTGGAGGAGCACCCAGCGCACCGACCAGTGGCCGACCCCGGGCATGGGACACGGCGCGCCGAGGTCCTCGACCGCCGCGACGACCCGCTCGGTCTCCTCGCCCACCGCGTCGAGGAGCGCGCCGAGGGAGGCGACGTCGTCGCCCTCCTCCAGCGTCCACTCGGCCCGCGGGTCCTCGACGGGCCAGAGCCCCTCGGGCCGGCCGCCCACCGCGGCGACGACCCAGCGCCGCTCGTCGAGGGCCACGTGCTTGACGAGCGCCCCGAGCTGCATCGCGCTGCCCGTCGGCCGGGCACGCAGCTGCGCGGCGTCGAGGCCGGCGATCGTGGCCCGCAGGCTCGCGCACTGGCCTGCGAGGAAGGCCAGGAGCTGGCCCCGCTCGTCGGGACGGGGGTCGACGAAGACCGGCACGGACCCATGGTGGCGGCGTGCGGGGCGGCGGGGAAGACCCGCGGTGCGGCGTCAGGCCGTGCGCATCCAGCGGCCGGCACGACGCCCGCCGACGACGAGGCCGCCGCCCGCGAGGAGGACGAGGCCGCCCAGCGCGGCGCCGAGGACCAGCTCGCCGCCCGTGCGCGGCAGGGCCGTGACGGTGGACGTCGCCGCGGGCGTGACGGTGAAGGAGTCGAGGACGACGAGGCCGGCGGCGGGCCGGGTGGCGGCCACGGGCGTCGTCGCGAGCGGCACCGCGGCGGCGGGGGCCGTCGTCGTGGCCGCCGGGGCCGCCGCCGCGGGGGTGGCGGGCGCGGTCGGCACCGGGTCCGCGGCGGCCGGGACGGCGGTGGGGACGGGTGAGCCGAGGACGACGACGCCCTCCTCGGCTGGCGGGGCGGGCGGCGCGGGCACGGGGTCGGTGACCACCGCGGCGCGCACCGTGCCGCGCGAGACGGGGGGCGGCTCGGCGGACCTCACGGCCGGGACCGGCTCGGCGGCCGGCTCCGGCGTCGTGGCGGGCTCCGGCGCGACGGCCGGGTCGACCGCGAGCGCGACCGCCACCGGCTCGCCGCGGACGCCGTCGCGGTCGACGACGCCCACGGTCCCCTCGACGGACCCGCCGGCCGGGACGGTGACGACGAGCTCGTCGCCGTCGACGGCGAGCGCACCGTCGGCGTCGTCCTCGAGGACGGCCACGGCGTCGGTGCCGTGCAGCGCCAGCGGCAGCCGCACGACCTCCCCGGCGGGGACGGGCACCGGGGTGTCGCCGGCCAGGGTCACCTCGGGGCGGACCTCGAGGGCCACGGGCACGGGCAGCCCGCGGAGGCCGTCCAGGACGGGAACGAGCTGGACCGCGGCGAGGCCGCTGGTGCCGTGGGGGTCGACGACGAGGACGTCGCCGCGGACGGAGGCGTCCACGCCCTCGGGCGCCACGACCTCCACGTCGCCGCCGCCGACGACCGCGGGCAGCGGCACCTCGACGGCACCGTCGCCCGTGCCGCGGGCGTCCGGGGCGGGGACGTCGCCCAGCCCGGGCGCGACCTCGACGACGAGCTCCAGCGGGGCGGCCGCGGGGGTCGACGCCGCGGGCTCCCCGGCGGTGTCCTCGGCGTCCTCCTCCGTGCCCTCGGCGGGCGCGGCCGCCGGGTCGGCGACGGGCGTCAGCGTGAGGACGGAGCGGCCGGCGACGCCGTCCGCGGCGAGGTGGAGGACTCCCCCGTCGACGACCGCCGCGAGGCCGTCGCCGGCGCCGGTGACGTCCACGGTGCCGAGGTCGTCGGGCAGCGGCACCGCGAGGGAGGCGGTGCCGCCGCCGTCGAGGGCGAGCCGCAGGTGCTCCCCCCCGGCCAGGGGCGCGTCGTCGGCGACGTCGACGAGGACGACGTCCGTGGACGCCGTGCCGGCCGCGCGGTCGACGGCGTGCCGCACGAGGGCGGTCCGGCCGCGGACCCCGTCGGCGGCGGCGACGTCGAGCGTCCCCGTCGCCGGGTCGAGCCGGGCCGACGCGAGGAGCGCCGGGTCGGGCGCCCCGACGAGCTGCCAGGTGACCCGATCGCCCGCCGGCCCGCCGGCCGCGAGGGCGGCGGACCCGCCCGGCGCGACGGCCACGACGGGTCCCCCGGCGCCGGTCGCGGCCGAGGCGCTGCCGGCCCCGGTGCCCAGCGCCAGCGCGCCGGCGGCGACGAGCGCCGCGAGGGCGAGCGGTCGCACCCGGGCGGGCCGGGCGGTGCCCGGACGGCGCGCGGGGACGGCGGTGCTGCGGTGCATGGGGACGTCTCCTCGGTCGGCGTGCTCCCCGACCGCATCGGCAGGCGGGACGGCCGCTGGAGCGACCCGGCGCACGGTCCCCCCGGACGGGCGCCGCCGGCGCCCGACGAGGACGAGGCCGGCGCCCGGCAGGAGGAGCAGGAGCCCGAGCCCCACGAGGGGCGCGACCTCCGCGCCGGTCCGGGCCAGCCGGTCCGGGAGCGAGGTGCCGCCGGAGGCCGACGTCGTCGGCGCCGTCGAGGTGCCCCACCCTCCGGAGGTGCCGGAGCCGCTGGAGCTGCCCGACCCGGTGCCCGTGGAGGTACCGGGGGCCGGGGTCGTGGTGCCGCCGCCCGTCCCGGTGCCGCCGCCGGTGCCGCCCGTGCCGCCCGTGCCGCCCGCGCCGCCCGTGCCCGGGTCCGGCGTGGGCGCCGGCGTGGGCGCCGGCGTGGGGGTCGGGGTCGGCGTGGGGGTCGGCGTCGGGGTCGGGGTGGGGGTCGGCGTCGGCGTCGGGTCCGGCGTGGGGTCCGGGTCCGGCGTCGGCGTCGTGGTCGACGCGAGGTAGGTGTAGGCCGCGGGCGCCGAGGCGTCGAGGCCGGGCAGGACGACGCGGACGTCGACCGTCCCGGGCCGGACGCCGGCGGGGACGACGGCCTCCACCGTCGAGGGCGCCTCGACGGCGGCGGCGGACAGGCCCTCCGGCGTCACCGCGACGACCTCCGTGGCGGCAAGGCCGCCGAAGAGGACCTGCACGGCCGGGCCGAGGCCCTCGCCGGTGATGCGCACCCGCTGACCGCCGCGCAGCACGCCCTTCGCCGGGGAGAGCGAGGTGATGGTCGGCGCCAGGTACATGAAGGTGCCGGCCTCGACGACGCCGTCCGGCGTCACGAGGAAGATCGTCAGCTCCTCCGCCGCCTCGTGCGGCGGGGCGTCGAAGGCGACCCAGGTGCCGTCGGGGGCGACCTCGGGGTCGGTGACCGTCATGGGACCGACGCGGACGGCCGTGGTGGCGCCGAGCCCGGTGCCGCGGACGACCACGCGGTCGCCGCCGTGCGAGCGGTCCACCGCCTGCACGGGCCCGGTGACGTCGGCCATCGAGCCGTCGTCGACGTAGGTGTACGTGCCGGCGGGCAGGAACGCGCCGGTGCCGGTCGTCCCGACCCGCACGAGGACGGGCTGCGGCCCGGGCCTCGTGCCCGCGGGCACCGTGAAGGACACCGAGGAGCCGTCGCCGCCGACGACCACGTCGGTGGCCGGGCGGCCGCCGACGAGGACCGAGGTCACGCCGCCGAGGCGCGAGCCGGTGACGACGGCAGGGCGGCCGCCGCCGAGGGGGCCGGACGCCGGGTCGAGGCGCACGACGGTCGGGCGGGGCGCCGGGGGCGCCGCCGTGTAGGTGAAGGTGCCGGCGTCCACGGGGCCGCCCGTCGTCTGCAGCTGCAGCGACGTCGGGCCCACCGCCGCGCCCGGGGGCGTGCGGAGGACGAGCGAGCCGCCGTCGTCGGCCACGGCGACGACCTCGGCCGCCCGGTCGCCGACGAGCACGGCGGTGACGCCGCGCAGGCCGGAGCCGAGGACGGTGACGAGGGTGCCGCCGCCGAGGTCGCCGGAGCGCGGCTCCACGGCCGTGACCTCGGCGGCCACGGCCGCCGGCGCCTCGTACGTGAAGGTGCCGACGGGGACGAGCCCCGCGGGCGTGCGCAGCTGGACGGTCACGGGCCCCGGCGCGGCGCCCGCGGGCGTCATGAGCCGCAGCGCCGTGCCGTCGGCGGAGACCCGCACCGCGGGGGCGGGTCGGCCGCCGACGAGGACGACGCTGACCCCCGCGAGGTCGCGGCCGCTGAGGACGACCTCGGTGCCCCCGGCCACGGGGCCGGCGGCGGGCGCGAGCCCGGTGACGACGGGGAGCGCCTGCTCCGGGGCCGTGTAGGTGTAGCCGCCGACGAGCTCCGGCCCGGTGGCGGGGCGGACCCGCACCTCGACCGTGCCGGGCGCCGTCCCCGCGGGCACGACGACGTCGAGCTGGTCGGTGCCGGTGCGGGCGGTCACCTCGGCCTGGCGGCCGTCGACGAGGACGGACGTGGCCGTCGCGACGCCGGGGCCGGCGAGGCGGACGGTGGTCCCGCCCGCGAGCGGGCCCGTGCCCGGCGCGACGACGAGGGCCGGCGCGACGTGGTCGAGGTCGCCCGCGGGGCGGCTGCCGCCGGGGAAGGTCAGGACGACGGGTCGGGCGCCCGGCGTCGGCTGCGCCGGGGCGCGGAACGTCAGGGACGTCCCGTCGTCGGCGACCGCGACGCCCGTGGCGGGCACGCCGCCGACGGTCACGCCGACGAGGCCGCCGAGACGGGTGCCCGTCACGCGGACCTCCTGGCCGCCGCTCGTGAGCACGGTGCCCGGCGAGAGCGTGGCGACGGCGGACGCGGTGCCGTCGTCGACGTAGCGGTAGGTCGTCGTGCCGCCGCCGCCCGGGAGGGTGACGACGACGTCGACGACGCCCGGCGCGGTGCCCGGGGGCACCGTGACCGAGATCCGGCCCGGGCCGAGGACGACCGGCGCCGACGTGGCGCGCCCGTCGACGGCGACCCGGGTGGCGAGCTCGAGACCCGCCCCGGTGAGCTCGAGCGTCGTGCCGCCGGCCAGCGGGCCCGCGGCCGGGGACGCCGTGACGGCGACCTCGGTGCGCACGTAGGTGAGGGCGCCCGCCGCGAGCGTGCCCGTGGGCAGCCGCAGCGTGACGTCGACCGTGCCGGCGGCGTGCGCCGGGGCGAGGAAGGTGACGGACGTGCCGTCGACGGCCACGACCACCCCGGTGGCCGCCTCGCCGTCGACGAGGACGCCGGTGGCGCCGACGAGGTCGGTGCCGGTGAGGACCACGCGGCCGCCGGCCAGCGGGAGCCGGGCGGGGTCGAGCGCGGTCACGGACGGGGCGCTCGCGGCGACGTAGGTGAAGGTCGTCGAGACGTCCGCGCCGGGCAGGGCCACGAGGACCGCGGCGCCGCCCAGCTCGCCGGGGGGCGTCGTCACGACGACGGCGTCGGGGCCGTCGGCGCGCAGGTCGGTGGCGGGGACGCCGCCGACGAGGACGCCGGTGGCCTGCCCGAGGCCGGAGCCCTGCAGGCGCAGGCGGGTGCCGCCGGTCGTCGGGCCGCTGAGCGGGCTCGCGGTGACGACGGGGAGGACCGAGACGAGGTCGCCGAGGTCGACGCGGTCGCCGCTGGGGAGGACGAGCACGACGTCGCGGGCGCCGGGGGCGTCCACGGCGGGGGCCACGAGCACGAGGTCGTCGCCGTCGGTACGCCACCGGACGGGCTCGCCGCCGACGAGGACCTCGGTGCCGAGGTCGAGGCCGGTGCCGGTGACCCGGACGTCGACGCCGCCGGTCGTGGGGACCGTCGACGGCGCGAGGCCGCCGGCGACGACACCGGTGCCGTCGGCGAGGTAGGTGAAGCGGGCGGTCGCGTCGCGGCCGGGCAGCGTGAGCACGACGTCGACGCCACCGGGCAGCCCCGCGGGAGGGGTCACGAGGCGGACCTCGTCGGCGTCCACGCGGCGCACCTCGACGGGCGTGCCGCCGACGGTCGCGCCGGTGGCGGCGCCGGCGCCGCGGCCCGTGAGGACGACGACGGTGCCGCCGCGCTGCGGGCCCTCGGCGGGCACCGCGGCGACGTCCACGCCGACCAGCTCGAGCGTGCCCGCCTCGACGGTGGCGCCGGACGGCAGGACGAGGACGACCCGGGCCGGGCCGGGCTCCTCGGAGGGGGGGACGACGAAGGACAGCCAGGTCCCGTCCGCCGCGTGGCGCACGTCGTCGGCGCGGACGCCGTCGACGAGCACCTCGACGACGCCGGCGAGGCCGGCCCCCGTGAGCGTCACGCGGTCGGTGCCCGTGGTGAGCACCGCCTCGGGCGCGAGGTCGGCGACGGAGGTCAGCGAGCCGTCGTCGACGTAGGTGTACGTGGTGGCCGCGTCCTCGCCGGGCAGCTCGACGAGGACGTCGACCGTGCCGGCGCGGGTGCCCGCGGGCACCTCGAGGACGAGGGCGCCGCCGTCGACGACGAAGGGCACGTCGCGGCCGTCGAGCCGGACGGCCGTGGCCCGGTCGACGCCGTCGCCGGTGAGGCGCAGCGTCGTCCCGCCGGCCAGCGGGCCCGCGGGCGGGTCCGCGACGACGGCGACGGCGCTGTAGGTGAAGACGCCGGCGGTGGTGCCGCCGCCGGGGGCGGACAGGACGACGTCGGCGCCGCCCGTGGCGCCGGCGGGCGTCGTGAAGGTCAGCGACGTGCCGTCGGCGGCGACGACGAGGTCGGTCGCCGGGGCGCCGCCGACGAGGACGGCGGTGACGTCGCCGAGGCCGGTGCCGACGACGGTGACGGGGGTGCCGCCGGCCGTGGGGCCGGTGGCGGGGGCCAGGGCCTCGGCGACGGGGCGCAGCGGCTCGGGGAGGTAGGTGAAGGACGTCGTCGCGTCGGCGCCCGGGAGCTCGACGCGCACGACGACGGAACCCGCGCGGCCGGACGGGGCGGCCGGGACGAGGACGGCGACGGCGTCGCGGCCGACGACCTCGAGGCCGGTGGCCGGCACCCCGTCGACCGTGACGGCCGTGGCGGCGGTGACGCCCGCGCCGGTGAGGACGAGACGCGTGCCCCCGGCGAGCGGGCCCTCGGCGGGCTCCGGCGCGACGGTGACCGGCACGTAGCCGAGCGAGCCGGCGTCGAGCGTGCCCGCCGGGAAGGTGATGACGACGACGGCCTCGCCGGCGCTCTCGCGCGGCGGCGCCGTGAAGGTCACGGAGGTGCCGTCGGGGGCGACGACGACGCCGGTGGCGGGGACGCCGTCGACGGTGACGCCCGTGGCGGGGGCGAGGCCGGTGCCCGTGACGGTGACGGTGGAGCCGCCGGAGGTCGGCACCTGCCCGCCCGCCGTGGCGCCGGGCGCGCCGGCCGGGACGTCCGGGTCGAGCGGCTCGGCCGTGGCGGCCGTGCCGTCCTCGACGTAGGTGAAGGTCGCGGAGGTGTCGGCGCCGGGCAGCTCGACGTCGACCGTCACCGGGCCGGCTGTCGCGCCGACGACCGCACCGGCGGGGACCTCGAGGAGCAGGGTGCCCTCGGAGCGGCCGAGGACCCGCACCTCGGTGCCGGCCACGCGCACCGCGGTGGCGCGGTGCAGCTCGGGACCGGTGGCGGTGACCTGCGTCGTCGCCCCGAGGGCCGCGGCGGACGGCTCGAGGACGACCGTCGGGACGGTGCGGACGACGGTGCCGGCGGCGAGCGTCGTGCCGGCGGGGAAGCCGAGGACGACGGCGGCGGCGCCGGCCGCCTCGACGGGCGGCAGCACCGCGGTGATCGTGCGGCCGTCGGCGGCCACGGCGAGGCCCGTGAGGACCGTGCCGCCCGCGGTGACGGACGTGACGTCCTGCAGCCCCTCGCCGCGGACGGTGAGGACCTGGCCGCCCGTCGTGGGGGCGGCCGCGGGGGCGGTGGAGGCCACGACGGCGGCGGCGCCGTCGGCGCGGTAGGTCAGCGTGGTCGTCGCGTCCGCGCCGGGGAGCTCGACGACGACCGCGGCGGCACCGGGCAGGTGCGCCGGCGCGAGGACGACGAGACGGCCCGGGGAGCGCTCGACGACGACGGCGGGGACGCCGTCGACGGTGACGCCCGTCGCGAGCTCGAGCGTCGCGCCGACGAGGTCGACGCGGGTGCCGCCGGCGGCGGGGGCGGTCGCGGGGTCGGCGGTCGCCGTCGGGGCGACGTAGGTGACGGTGCCCGCGGCGACCCGGCCGGCGGGGTAGCGCAGGACGACGGGCTGCGGCCCGGCGTCCTCGGCGGACGGGACGACGGCGGTCACGCCGGCGGCGTCGACGCGGACGCCGGTGGCGGGCACGCCGCCGACGAGCACCTCGACGAGGCCGTCGAGGTCGGTGCCGCGCACGGCCAGCCCGACGCCGCCCGCGGTGGGCGCGTCGAGGGCGACGGGGCCGGTGACGCGGCCGCGCGAGCCGTCCTCGAGGTAGGTGAAGACCCCCGTGGCGTCCTCGCCCGGCAGGGCGACGACGACGCCGACCGTCCCGGGCGCGGTGCCCGCGGGCACGGTGACGGTGAGGGTGCCGGTGGTACGGCCGGTGACCGCGGCGGCCCGGCCGCCGACGGTGACGCCGGTCGCGAGGGAGAGGTCCTCGCCGCGGCGACCGGTCACGGTGACGGAGGTGCCGCCCGCGAGGGGACCGTCCACGGGGGACAGCTCCACGTCGACGCGCAGGGAGACGAAGGTGCCGGCGTCGAGCGTGCCGCCGCGGGGGAACGTGACGACGACCGCGCGGTCGCCGGAGACGGTGGGCGGGGCGACGGCGGTGAGGCTCGTGCCGTCGGCGGAGACCGCGACGTCCGTGGCGGGGACGCCGCCGACGAGGAGGTCGGTGGCGCCCTGCAGGCCGGTGCCGCGCACGACGAGGCGCGTGCCGCCGGTGGAGGGCCCCGAGGAGGGCTCGAGCGAGACGACGGTCGAGGCCGAGCCGTCCGCGACGTAGGTGAACGTCGTCGTGGCGTCGGCGCCCGGGAGCTCGACGACGAGGGCGGTGGCGCCGGGGGCGGTGCCCCGCGGCGTCGTCACGGCGACCTCGTCGGGCCCGCGGACCTCGAGGTCGGCGACGGGGCGGCCGCCGACGGAGGCACCGGTGGCGGCGCCCACGCCCGCGCCGCGGACGACGACCCGGTCGCCGCCGGCGAGCACGCCCTCGGCGGGCGTGGCGACGACGGTGACGGGCGTGACGGAGAGGTCGCCGGCGCGGAGCTCGCCGGCCTCGAGCCGCAGGACGACGGGCAGGTCGCCCGTCACCTCCGACGGCGGGGACGTGAAGGACACCGACGTGCCGTCGGCCGCCACGGCGACGTCCGTGGCGGGCACGCCGCCGACGGTGACGCCGGTGACGTCGGCCAGGCCGGTGCCGGTGACGACGACGCGGGTGCCGCCGGTCGTCGGCGTCGTGCCGGGGGCGAGGCTCCCGACCGTCGCGCGGGAGCCGTCGTCGAGGTAGCGGTAGGTCGTGCGGGCGTCGAGGCCCGGCAGCGCGACGACGACGTCGACGTCGCCGGGGGCGGTGCCCGCGGGCACCACGACGGCCACGGCCGCCGTCCCCGCGCCCGACCCGTCGTCGACGACGGCGACGGGGCCGGCGTCGCGGCCGCCCACCGAGACGGCGGTGGCGCGCTCGACGCCCTCGCCCCGCAGGACGAGGCGCGTGGTGCCGGCGAGCGGGCCGCGCGCGGGCTCCGGGACGACGCGGACGGCCCGGTACGTGAGGGCCGCGGAGCGGGAGGTCGTGCCGCCGGGCGTGGTGACCTCGACGGCCACGGCGCCCTCGGCCTCCGCCGGGGGCAGAGCGGCGGTGAGGCTGCGGCGGTCCGCCGCGACGACGACGTCCCCCGCGGCGACGCCGCCGACCCGCACCTGCGTGGCGCCGGGGGCGAAGGGGCCGCCGGTGACGGTGAGACGGCCGCCGCCGGTCGTGAGCGAGGAGGTGGGGGTGAGGGCGTCGACGGCGGGCGCGCCCGGGACCGGCGTCGTGCAGCCCGCGGTGGTGACGACGACGCTGCCGGTCGTCGAGGCGACGGGGAGGCCGAGCAGGGTCTTGGCGACGAGCTGCACGTCGACCCGCAGCGCGGTGGCGCGGGCCGCGGCGGGGGTGCCGGCGGCGGCCGGGGTGACGACGCGGGCGTCCGGGCGGGCCGTGGCGACGAGCTTCGCGTCGAGGAGGCCGTCGACCGCGACGGCGGCCTCGACGCGGGTCGAGGGGGCGTTCACGTCGACCGTCGCGCCGAGCACCTGGAGGCCCGCGACGCGCGAGGAGGCGGTCGGCGTGCCGTACGTGGGGCAGGAGGTCGCCGCCTCGAGGGCGGTCGCGCGCACGAGGGGGAGGCCGAGCACGTCGACGCCGAGGCCCTCCACCCGCGTGGAGGAGGAGGCGCCGGCGGTGTCGGCGGTGGAGGAGGAGGTCGCCGTGGTGCTGCGGGCGAGACCGCCGCCGAGGCCGGGCAGCACGCCGAGGTCGGCGACGCTGCGGGTCGTCGACGGCGGCGCCGTCGTGGCGAGGGCCTGGGCGTCGACGTCGAGGAGGGACAGCAGGAGGACGTCGAGGTCGAGGTCGACGCCGAGGGCGGTCGCGTCCGCGGCGCCCGTGCCCGCGGGCGCGGCCAGCGCGGCGGGGGCGGGCACGAGGGCACCGCCGACGATCGCGGCCACGAGGGCGGCGACGAGATGGCGACGGGCCGCGGGGGGTCGTGCGCTCCCCCGGCGGCCGGTCCTGCTGGTCGTGCCCGACGTCGTCGGCGTGCTGTCCATGCGTGTCCCCCAGAGCAGGCGTCCCCATCGGCTGGAGACGTCGTGCCCCGGGCAACGGTCGAGGCGCGCCGAGGCTTGACCGCGGTTCAATTCCCGGGTCACCCGTCCGGACCATCGCCACCCGGCCACCGCTCGCGCCCGCCGCGTCCCTAGGCTGTGCCCCGCACGAGACGACCGTCACACCGCCGCCACGCCCCCCGACGTCCTCGGACGTCGCCGGGACCCGCCCGTACCGCCCGAGGAGACCCATGACCACCACCGCCACCGGCCGGCCCACGGTCGTCGTGCTGGGCGCCGGGTTCGCCGGCCTCTCGGCCGTCCGCGAGCTCCAGGGCGTCGACGCCGACGTCCTGCTCGTCGACAAGAACGCCTACAACCAGTTCCAGCCGCTGCTCTTCCAGGTGGCCACGGGCGGTCTCAACCCCGGCGACGTCACCTACTCGCTGCGCTCCTTCACCGGCGGCCGCCGCCGCGTGCGCTTCAAGCAGGCCACCGTCACGGGCGTCGACGCCGCCGCCAAGGTGCTGCGCACCGAGTCGGGCGACGACATCGCCTACGACTACCTCATCGTCTCCAGCGGCATCACGGCGAACTACTTCGGCATCCCCGGCGCCGAGGACCACACGCTGACGATGTACACGCGCGCCGGCGCCATCGAGGTGCGCGACCGCCTCCTCACCGCCTTCGAGCGGGCCGCCGAGCGCGGCGGCGAGGCCCCCTGCGTCGTCGTCGTCGGCGGCGGCGCCACCGGCACCGAGATGGCCGGGGCCATCGCCGAGCTGCGCAGCACCTACGTGGCCAAGAACTACCCCGAGCTCGACCCGACGGCCGTCCGCGTCGTCCTCGTCGAGATGCTCGACGTCGTCCTCGGCCCGTTCGAGGACCCGCTGCGCCAGTACGCGGCCAAGGCGCTGCGCGACCGCGGCGTGGAGCTGCGCCTCGGCGCGGCCGTCGCCGAGGTCCGCGAGGACACCGTCGTGCTCAAGGGCGGCGAGGAGCTCCCCTCGGTCCTCACCGTCTGGGCCAGCGGCGTCTCCGCGCCGCGCAGCCTCAAGGACTGGGGCTTCCCCCAGGGCCGCGGCGGCCGCCTCCAGACGGACGCCGACCTGCGCGTCCAGGGCAGCGACCACGTCTTCGCCGTCGGCGACGTCGGCGTCGTGGACGGCGCGGCGCTCCCGCAGCTGGCGCAGCCCGCCATCCAGACCGGCAAGCACGCGGCCGCCAACGTGAAGCGTCTGGTGCAGGGTCAGGCCACGGCCCCCTTCGCCTACTCGGACAAGGGCACGATGGCGATCGTCGGCCGCCTCGCCGCCGTCGCGGACATCAAGTGGCCCTTCGCCGGCAAGTTCACGGGCGCCATCGGCTGGCTCATGTGGATGGGCCTCCACATCGCGCTGCTGCACTCCTGGCGCAACCGGATCGCGACGCTGGTCAACCTGACGACGCACTACGTCACCGCGTCCGGCGGTCGCAACGTCATCGCGGGCGAGCCGAAGGACGTGCCCCAGCACGGCCGCGAGGACTCCGACGGGGCCGAGGCGTCCCGCGACCCGCAGCTCGAGCGCCAGGGCGGCCACGCCTGACCACCGCCCACCCTCGACAAGCCCCCGTCTCGACCTTAGGTAGAGGTCGAGGCGGGGGCTCCGTCGCTCCCGGGCACCCGGCCGGCGGGGGACCCGTTGGCCCGCGGGCCCGGGCGCCTGCCAGGGTGGCGCGCGTGAGCTCCGGTACCGCCACGCTCGTCGCCCGCGGCCTCGCCGCCGGGCACGCCGACCGCACCCTCTTCGCCGGCCTCGACCTCGTCGTCGCCCCGGGCGACGTCGTCGGGCTGGTCGGCGCGAACGGCGCCGGCAAGTCGACGCTGCTGCGGATGCTGGCCGGGCTCGACGAGCCGCAGGAAGGTTCGGTGGCCACGACGCCGCCCGGCGCGGCCGTCGGCTGGCTCCCGCAGGAGGTCGAGCGGCGCGCGGGCGAGGACGTGCTCGGGCACCTGGCCCGCCGGACGGGCGTCGCCGCGGCGCAGGCCGCGATGGACGCCGGCGCGGAGGCGCTGGCCGAGGGCGCGCCGGGCGCGGACGACGTCTACGCCGACGCCCTCGACCGCTGGCTCGCGCTGGGCGGTGCCGACCTCGAGGAGCGCGCCGACGCCGTCCTCGAGGACCTCGGGCTCCCCCTCGACACCACCGCGGCCATGACGTCGCTCTCGGGCGGCCAGGCCGCCCGCGTGGGCCTCGCGGCCCTGCTGCTCTCCCGCTTCGACGTCGTGCTGCTCGACGAGCCCACCAACGACCTCGACCTCGACGGCATCGCGCGGCTCGAGCGCTTCCTCGCCGAGCAGCGCGCCGGCGTCGTCGTCGTCAGCCACGACCGCGAGCTGCTGGCCCGCACGGTCACCCGGGTCGTCGAGCTGGACCTCGCCCAGCAACAGGTCTCCGTCTTCGGCGGCGGCTACGAGTCGTACCTCGAGGAGCGGGCCACCGCCCGGCGGCACGCGCGCGAGGAGTACGAGGAGTACGAGGACAAGCGGTCCGCCCTCACCGACCGGGCGCGCATGCAGCGCAACTGGCTCGCCAAGGGCGTGCGGGACTCCGTCAAGAAGAAGTCGGACCCGGACAAGCACATCACCCACAAGGCCCGCGAGGGCTCGGAGAAGCAGGCCGCCAAGGCCCGTCAGACCCAGCGGATGATCGAGCGGCTCGACGTCGTCGAGGAGCCCCGCAAGGAGTGGGAGCTGCGCTACACGATCGCCGCCGCGCCCCGCTCGGGCTCGGTCGTCGCCACCCTGCGCGGCGCCGTCGTCCGCCGCGGCGGCTTCACGCTCGGGCCGCTCGACCTCCAGGTCGACGGCGGGGACCGGATCGGCGTCACCGGCCGCAACGGCGCCGGCAAGTCGACGCTCCTCGCGGCGCTGCTGGGCCGCGTGCCGCTCGACGAGGGGGCCGGCGGGCTCGGCGCCGGGGTGGCCCTCGGCGAGGTGGACCAGGCGCGGCGGGCCCTCGGCGCAGCGGACCGACCGCTGGTCGAGGCCTTCGCCGCGCACGTGCCCGACCAGCCCACCGCCGAGGTGCGGACGTTGCTCGCGAAGTTCGGCCTCCGCGCCGACCACGTGCACCGGCCGACGTCGAGCCTGTCCCCCGGCGAGCGCACCCGGGCGGCACTGGCGCTGCTGCAGGCCCGCGGCGTCAACCTCCTCGTCCTCGACGAGCCGACGAACCACCTCGACCTCCCGGCCGTCGAGCAGCTGGAGGCGGCGCTCGAGGCGTACACCGGCACGCTGCTGCTCGTCACGCACGACCGCCGGATGCTCGAGGCGGTCACGCTGACGCGCCGCTGGGACGTCGAGGACGGGCGCGTCACCGAGCGCTGAGGACCTCGGCGCCGGGCGCCCGCAGGCGCGCAGGAAGGTCCCCCGGACGGCTCAACCCGGGCCCGGTCGCGGCCGATGAGGCGTCGGAGGGCGGCATCCCGCCCCTGCAGGTCCGACCCCCGAGGACGCCTCGATGCCGCTCGACCACGCCCGCGCCCCGCGCCCCGCCGCCCGCCGCACCCCCGGGCTGCGCGCCCTGCTGCGGCGCGCCCGCCGCCAGGGCACCGTCGCCGTCGTCCTCTCGCTGCTGGCCGGGCCGCTGCTGGCCGTCGCCGTCGCGCCGGCCGCGTCGGCCGCGATCACCTCGCCGTTCGAGCGGCAGTTCGTGGCGAACACGAACGGCGACGTCGTCGTCGTCGGCAACACGCTCATGAGCTGCGCCACGGGGTCGACCGCCGCCACCGGCGGGGGCTCGACGTGCGCGGGCGCCCGGGCCGGCACGGCCGAGAAGAACAACAACAACGACTGGGCCATGACGGCCGTCGACGTCGACGCCGACCCCTCCACGTCGAACAGCTCGTCGGCCACGCTCACCCTGCCGCCCTCGGGCGGCGTCCTCTACGCCGCGCTCGTCTGGGGCGCCAAGACGGACGGCGCCACCGGCGGCGCCGCCGCCCCGGCACCGGCCTCGCGCGGCAGCGTGCGCCTCACGGGCCCGGGCGGCTCGTCCACGACGGTCACCGACCCGGCACCGCTCGCGGGCCAGGACAGCGCCTACCAGGCCTGGGTGGACGTCACCGAGCAGGTCCGCACGGCCGGCAGCGGCTCCTACACCGTCGCCGGCGCGCAGCTGGGGACGGGCCAGGACCGCTACGCCGGCTGGTCCCTCGTCGTCGCCGTCGCCGACCCCGACGCCCCGGCGCGCAACCTCGCCGTCTTCAAGGGCTTCGGGACCGTCCGCAACGCCGACGCCGACCGCGTCGCGGACATCCCCGTCAGCGGGTTCCTCACCCCGGCGGAGGGGGCCGTCCGCACGACGATCGGCATCGTCGGCTACGAGGGCGACCTCGGCCTCACCGGTGACCGCCTGCAGCTGCGCCGCCAGGGCTCCGCCACCTTCCGCGACGTCACCGACGCCGCCAACCCCGCCGACAACGTCTGGAACTCGACGATCAGCACCCGCGGGGCGGACACGACCGCCCGCTCGCCGCGCCACGCGAACCAGATGGGCTTCGACGCCGACACCCTCGTCGCCGACGGCCTCCTCGGCAACGACGAGACCTCCGCGACCCTCCGGCTCACCACCGGCGGCGAGACCTACTTCCCCGGCGCCGTCACCTTCGCGACCGACCTCTACGAGCCGCAGCTCGAGGGCGCCAAGCGGGTCGACGACGTGAACGGCGGCCTGCTCCAGCGCGGCGACGTCCTGCGCTACACGGTGCCCGTCTCCAACACCGGCCTCGACACCGCCTCGTCGGCGCGCATCGTCGACGCGATCCCCTCCGGCACCACGTACGTGCCCGGCTCCCTGCAGGCCGGCAGCGGCACCGGCCCGTCGGACGCCGAGCTGGACTTCACGCCGGTCTCCGACGCCGGGGGCGACGACCGCGGCACCTACGGGACCGGCCCGAACGGCGGCTTCGTCCAGGTCACCGTCGGCGAGGGCGCCACCGCCGCGTCGGGCGGGCGCGTCCCGCCGACCTCGACGGTCGCGGCGGGCGGCACGACCCACCACGCCCTGCGCTTCGACGTCAGGGTCGACGGCGACGTCGCCGACGGCGCGCGCCTCCTCAACGTCGCCGAGCTGCTCTTCCGCGGCGCCACGACCGGCGCCTCGTCGACGTCCGTCTCGAACGCCGTGACGTCCGTCGTCGACGGCACCGCCCGCGGCGGCGGCACCCCGCTGACGACCTCCCCCGACGTCGCCACCCTCCGGCCCACGCCGTCCACGCCCACCGTCCAGGTGCCGGTGCTCGCCAACGACGGCGGCGACGGGCTGACCGTCGTCGAGGTCACCGACGCGGCCGGCGGCCTCGTCTCGCTCGAGGGCGGCACCGTCACCTACCGCCCCGCGGCCGCCTTCGCGGGCCGCGACGCCTTCACGTACACCGTCCGCGACGCCCACGGCGCGACGGCCGCGCAGGTCGTCTACGTCGACGTGGTCAACGACGCCCCCGTCGCCGCCGACGACGCGGCGACCACGACGCGCAACGGCGAGGTGCTCGTCCCCGTCCTCGCGAACGACACCGACGCCAACGGCGACGCGCTCCACGTCGTCTCGGCCGGCGCCCCCCGGCACGGCACGGCCGTCGTCGACGGCGCCGGCGTCCGCTACACGCCGGCCCCCGGCTGGACGGGCACCGACTCCTTCCCCTACGTCGTCTCCGACGCCCGCGGCAGCCGCACGACGGGCACCGTGACGGTCACCGTGGCCAACCGCGCCCCCGTCGCCGTCGCCGACTCCGCGGAGACCGTCGTCGACGGGGCGGTCGACGTCGCCGTGCTCGCCAACGACACCGACGCGGACGGCGACGTGCTGTCCGTGGTCGACCTCGTCCAGCCCGCGGGCGGCGGCACCGTCTCCCTCCGCCCCGACGGCACCGTCCGCCTGGAGCCGGCCGCGGGCACCGCCGGCACGGTGACGTTCACCTACCGCGTCACCGACGGCCTCGCCACGAGCGACCCCGCCACCGTCGCGGTCGTCGTCCAGGGCCCGCCCGTCGCCGCGCCCGACACCCTGGACCTGGCCACCGGCCAGGCGGGCGAGGTCGACGTCGTCGCGAACGACAGCGACCCGAACGCCGGGGACACGCTCCGGCTCACGACCGTCACCGGCGCCGTCGAGGGCGCCGACGCGTCCGTCCTCGACGCCCGCCGCGTGCGCTACACGCCCGCTCCCGGCTTCGCAGGCACCGACGAGCTCACCTACACCGTCACCGACGGCACCAGGACCGCCACGGGCACGTTGACCGTCACCGTCCGCAACGCCCTCCCCGTCGCCCGGGACGACGCGGCCGGCACGCCCGTCCGCACCCCCGTCGACGTCGACGTGCTGGCCAACGACACCGACGCCAACGTCGTGCCGGGCGGCCGCCACAACCAGACGCTCGTCGTCGTCCGCGAGTCGCTGCGGGCCCTCGGCGACGACGCCCGCGCCTCCGTGGCGCTCACCGACGAGGGCCTCGTCCGCGTCACCCCTGCCGCCGGCACGACCGGCGAGGTCCGCGTGGCCTACACGGTCGACGACGGCGCGGGCGGCACGGACGACGCCGTCCTCACGGTGACGGTCTCCGACCGGACGCCCGTCGCGGCCGACGACCTCGGTGCGACGACGGCCACCTACGGCTCCGTGGACGTCGACGTCCTCGGCAACGACACCGACCCGGACGGCGACGCCCTCCGCGTCACGGCCGTCGGCACGCCCGTCGACGCCGACGGCACCGCGCGCGGCACGGCGGAGCTCGTCAGCACGCCCGAGGGCCCGCGGGTCCGCTACACCGCCCCGCGGGACGGCTGGGCCGGCCCGGTCCGCCTCTCCTACACCGTGACCGACGCCCCCGAGGGCGAGCCGGCCGGGCGCACGGCGTCCGCCGTCGTCGAGGTCGAGGTCGGCAACGAGGCCCCCGACGCGGGCCCGGTGCTGGAGGAGGAGCGGGCGACGGCCGAGCCCCTCGTCGTCGACCCGCTCGGCGGGGCGGTCGACGCGAACGTCCCGGCCACGCCGGGCCAGGAGCTCACGTGGCGCGACGCCACGGCCGACGGCGCGGTCGACCTGCGCCGCACCGACGACGGCCTCCTCGAGGTCGTGCCGCGCCGCGGCACCCGGGGCCTCGTGACCGTCACGTGGACCGTCTCCGACGGTGCCGGCGGCGAGGCGACCGGCTCCCTGGAGCTGACGCTGACCAACACGCCGCCGACCGCCGTCGACGACGCGCTCGAGCTGCCCGCCGACGCCGGCACCACGGTCGTGCCGGTGCTCGACAACGACTCCGACGCCAACGGCGACGAGCTGGCCGTCACGGCCGTCGGCCCGGTCGTCTCGGCCGACGTCCCCGACGGCCGGGTCGCCGGCACCGTCGAGCTCGTCGACGGCGTCGTCCGCCTCACGCCGACGACGGGCTTCGCCGGCAGGGCGACCGTCACGTACACCGTCTCGGACGGCGAGGAGAGCGCCACCGCGACCGTCACGGTGACCGTGGCCAACACCCCGCCCACGGCGCCCGCGTCGCTGACGACGGTCGTCGACCCCGACGTCCCGGCGTACGTCGACGTCGTCGGTCGCACCACCGACCCCAACGTCGGGCCGACGACGCAGCGCCTCGCGGTCGACCTCGGCCGCACCCGTGCCGACCGCGGCGCCGCCGTGGACGTCGCAGCCGACGGGCGCCTCCGCGTCACGCCGGCGCAGGGCACGAAGGGCGACGTGACCGTCACCTACGTCGTCGTCGACGGCGCCGGCGGCGAGGCCTCGGGCACCCTCGTGGTCACCGTGCCGAACCTCGCCCCGGTCCTTGTGGACGACGCCGTGGACACCGACAGCGGACGGGCCGTCGTCGTGCCCGTCCTCGACAACGACCGCGACCCCAACCACGACACGATGCGCCTCGTCGCCGTCGGGATGCCCCTCGACGACCGGCAGGAGGTCCAGGGCACCGCCGTCGCCGAGGGCGGCAAGATCACGTACACGCCGCCGGCGGGCTTCAAGGGCGTCGTCAGCTTCTCCTACGAGGTCGAGGACGACGAGGGCCTCCGGTCGCGGGCCACGGCCACCGTCCGGGTCCGCAACGCCGCCCCCACGGCGGCCGACGTCCGCGAGACGACCCCGTCCGCCACCCCCGTCAGGGTCCTCGTCGACGCGCAGGACAGGAACGGGGACACGCTGCGCGTGCTCCTCGTCGACGGCGACGCCGGCCTCCCCCGCGACGCCCGGGGTGTCCGTCAGGGCACCGCGGCCGTCGTCGACGGGCGGCTCGTCTACACGCCGCCGACCGGCTTCCGCGGCGTCGTGACCTTCCCCTACGTCGTCGACGACGGCGACGTCGACGGGCGGGCGAGCGCCCGCGTGACGGTCACCGTCGCCAACGCCGCCCCCGTCGCCGGGGACGACAGCGCCCGCACGCCGCGGGGTCGCGCGGTCGCGGTGGACGTCCTCCGCGACGACACCGACGCCAACGGCGACCGGCTCGTCGTGGCCCCCGGCTCCCTGACGGGGCCGGTGGACGCGACCGGCACCCAGCAGGGCTCGGTGACGATCGACGACGACGGCCGGCTCCGCTGGGCGCCGCCCGCCGACTTCGTCGGCACGGTGACCCTCACCTACCGCGCCGACGACGGCATAGACCTCTCGCGGCCGGCCACCGTGACGCTCCAGGCCGTTGCCCCGCCGCCGGCCACGCAGGTCGACCGGCGCACGACGACGCGCACCGACCAGCCGGTCGAGGTCCCGCTGGACGGGCTGACCGGCGACGTCGTCCTCGTCGACGTCGAGGGCGCCGACCACGGCACCGTCGAGGTCAGGGGCGGCCGGCTCGTGTACACGCCGGCGCCGGGCTGGACGGGCACGGAGACCTTCACCTACACGGTGCAGGACGAGCTGGGGCAGCGGACCACCGGCACCGTGACGGTGACCGTGGCCGGCGCGCCGGTCGTCGTCCCGGACCCGACGCCCGGCACGGGCGACGGCGGCACCGGCACGGGCTCCGGCACGGGCTCCGGCACGGGCTCCGGCACGGGCTCAGGGACCGGCACGGGGACGGGCACGGGGACCGGCACGAGCTCGGGCACCGGCACCGGCACCGGGACGTCGCCGCGCTTCCAGCTGCTCGACCGCTTCACCGTCGACGGCCCCGCCGCCGCGGTGGTGGACCGGCTCGCGCGGACGGGCGCCGACGTCGGCGGCCCGCTCGTGGCCGGCGGGGCGCTGCTCCTCCTCGGCGCCGGGGCGCTGCTCCTCGCCCGGCGCCGCCGGGCGCAGGACTGAGCCGGCACCGTCCCGGCACCCGTCCCGGCCGGCCTCCGGGCCGGCCGGGTCGGGCAGGACAGGACGGGTGCGTCAGACGTGCGGCCAGCCCGGCAGCAGCCGGCGCGGGACGTGGCAGGTGACCACCCAGTGCGGGGCGTCGACCACCTCGGAGACCCGCAGGTCCGCGGCGAGCGACAGCAGGAGGTAGGCGTCCTCGCGGGACGTCCCACGCTCCTCGACGAGGAGGTCGACCGCCTGGCGGACCGCGTCCCGCGAGCACTCGAGGAGGTCGTCGCCCACGCCCGTCGTCGCGAGCGTCGTCTCCAGCCGGAGCGTCCGCAGGTCCGTCACGACGACGGGCGAGGCGGGCGCCCGGCCGGGCGCGACGGTGAGGCGGACCCGCACGAGCGCCGACGTCTCCACGCCGGTGCCGCAGACCTCGCCGTCGCCCATGACGGCGTGGACGTCGCCGAGGGAGAAGAGCCCGCCCTCGACCCCGACCGGGAGGACGACGCGGGCGCCCGGGCCGACGTCGCGGATGTCGAGGTTGCCGCCCCAGCGGCGCGGCGGGACGACGCTGTGCGGGCCCGGCTCGGGCGGGGCCACGCCGATCGTCCCGACCATGGGCGCGAGCGGCAGGACGACGTCCGGCAGCAGCTGGACCCCTCCGCCGCCCGGCGTGGAGTCCACCGCGGAGGTGCGCAGGTACGGCTCGGGGAACTCGTCCGCCAGCAGCCCGAAGCCCGGGATGAGGGCCGACCAGCCCCACGTGTCGAGGTCGACCGACAGGACGTCGACGACGAGCGCGTCCCCGGGGCGGGCCCCCTCGACGAAGAAGGGGCCGACGACGGGGTTGATGCGCCGCAGGTCGAGCACGGCGATGTCGGCGGCGGTGCTGCCGGGGCCGAGCTGGCCGCCGGAGGCCTCCTGCGTGAGGACCTCGACCTCGTCGCCGGAGCGGACGACCGCCACCGGGTCGAGCGCGCGGTCCCAGACGGTGTGCGAGGCGGAGACATGGGTCCCGCGCGGTCGGGGGAGGGGCACGGCCACCTGCTTCCCGCGGGCGCCGGGCCCGCGTCGGTCCGGGTCGGTCGGGGTCGGTCGGCGTGCCGTCCGGGTGCCGGCCCCGGGCGGCGGGGCGTCAGTCGTGCTGGACGGCGAGCACCGGGCAGGGCGCGTCGAGGAGCACGCGCTGGGAGGTGCTGCCCATGAGCATCTTCCCCACGGGCGAGCGCCGGCGGAGGCCGATGACGACGAGCTCGGCCCCCACCTCGTCGACGAGGTCGAGGAGCGTGTCGGCGGGCGCCTCGTCGCCGGTGCCCCGGCGCACCTCGTGCTCGACTCCGGCCTCGGCCAGGAGCGCGTCGAGGTCGGCCAGCTCGGCGTCGTCGGCCACGAAGTCCTGCGCGAACTCGCTGCTGCGGGGCACGTTGAGGGCCACGAGACGGACGCCGCGCGAGCGGGCCTCGTCGACGGCCCGCTCGAGGACGAGCGCGCCCTCGCGGCTGGGGACGTAGCCGACCACGACGCTCACGGGGGCCTCCTGCGCAGCTCGGGGGGACGCGCCGACCCTAGGACATCGGCGCCCCCGCGCCCCCCGGACGACGGGAGGTCCCTGCGGTGGCACGCTGGCCGGGCGCGCCCCCGCCCCCGGGCGGACGCGGCGCCCTGGACCCCGCGCGGGTCGTGCGTCGCCCCGCCGCGCCCGCGCGGGCGTCCGGCGCGGCGGGCAGGCTGTCCCCGTGGTGAAGGTCGAGCAGTACCGCCGTCCCCGCGGCGCCGTCGGCGTCGGGCTCGGCTTCGTGGCCCTCGGCGTGCTCCTCGCCGTCGTCCTCGACCCGACCGCGGAGGGCCCCGGCGGGCTCCCCGTCTGGGTCGGCGTCGTCGTGGTGGTCGTCGGCGGGCTGCTCACGTGCGGGCTGGCGGTCCGGCAGCTGCGGGCGCAGCGCCGCGGCTGAGGGACGCCCGCGGTGTCCACGGGCCGTGCGCGGGAGGCGCCGCTCGCGCCCCTCCGGGCGTAGCGTCGGCACGCACGCACCGCGCACCGCGCCTGGAGACACCCGGGGTCCCGTCCCGCCCGAGGAGTCCCGCCGTGCACCTGCCGTCCCGCCCGTCCCTCCGTCCGCACCTGCCCCGGGGCGACCGGCCGCACCGCCGGCCGCTCTCGGCCCTCCGTCGCGTCCCGGCCGCAGAGGGCCGCTCGCGCGCCGGGTCCGCGCTGCTCGCCGAGCTCGACGTCATGGCCGCCGACGTGCGCGCCGCCTGCCCCGAGCCCCCGCCCGGGCCCGGGCGCCGTCACCCGCGCGGCTGAGCGCCCCGACCGCACAGCGGGAGCACGGGCTCCGCACGGGCCGGACCGACGTCCGGCTGAGACGATCCGCCGGTGACGGACCCCGGCACCACCTCGTCCGACGTCGTCCAGAGCTCGGGCGACCTCGTCATCGGCCCCCTCCTGCGCCACGTCGCGGGCACGTCGGCCACCGTCTGGGTGGAGACCGCCCGCCGGGGCGAGGTGGCCGTCCGCGCCGGGGACGCCGGCGGCCGCGCGCGGACGGTGACGGTGGGCGGCCACCACTTCGCGCTCGTCGTCGTCGAGGGGCTCGAGCCGGGCGGGGAGACGGACTACGCCGTCGACCTCGACGGGGCCCAGGTCTGGCCGCTGCCCGACGACCCGCGGCCGGCGCCCCGGATCCGCTCGCTGCCGGAGCCGGGCAGCCGCACCTCCCCCGCCGGCTCCGACGGCAACGACCCCACGACCGCGCCGGACGTGCAGGCCGCGCACGACGAGGCCGTCCGCGAGGGCGCGCTGGCGCCCGAGCCGCCGCACGCGGGGACGCCCGCGCCATCGGCGTCCCAGACCCCGGCGCTGTCCATCGCCCTGGGCTCGTGCCGGGTCGACCGCCCGCAGGTGCCGCCCTTCACGCGCGACGTCGGCGAGGAGGCCGTCGGGGTGGACGCCCTCGTCGCCCTCTCCGTGGCCTGCCAGCGCGGGCGCCGCACGCCCGACCTGCTGCTCATGCTCGGAGACCAGGTCTACGCCGACGAGGGCCTGTCCCCCGGCATGCGCGAGCGCATCACCGCCAAGCGCGGGGACGCCGAGCCGCACGGGGAGGTCGGCGACTTCGAGGAGTACACCTGGCTCTACGCCGAGTCCTGGGCCGACCCGGAGGTCCGGTGGCTGCTCGCGACGACGCCGACGGCCATGATCTTCGACGACCACGACGTCCGCGACGACTGGAACACCTCCCGCGCCTGGCGCGAGCACGTGCAGACGCTGCCGTGGTGGCGCGGGCGCATCGCCGGCGCGTACGCCTCGTACTGGCTCTACCAGCACCTCGGGAACCTCGAGCCCGCGCGGCTCGCGGCCGACGACCTGTGGGCGCGGGTGCGCGAGGTCGGCGAGGAGGGCGACGCCGAGGAGGTCCTGCGGGAGTTCGCCCTGGACGCCGACGCCCAGGTCGACGGCAGCGGCACGTCGCAGTGGTCCTACGTCCGCGACCTCGGCCGCACCCGGCTCGTCGTCGTCGACACCCGCTCCGGGCGCGTCCTGTCCGACGACCGCCGCACGATGCTCGACGAGGAGGAGATGCGGGCCGTCGAGGACGCGCTCGTCGGCGACGTCGACCACCTGCTCGTCGCGTCGTCGCTGCCCGTGCTGCTCGAGCCCGCGCTGCACGACCTCGAGGCGTGGAACGCGGCGACGGCGTCCGCCGGCGCCTGGGGCGAGCGCTTCCGCCCGCGCGCCGAGGCGCTGCGCCAGGCCGTCGACCTCGAGCACTGGGGGGCCTTCGAGACCTCGTTCCGCCGTCTCGTCGACCGCGTCGGCGCCGTCGCGGCGGGCGAGCACGGCCGCGAGCCCGGCTCGGTGCTCTTCCTCTCCGGCGACGTCCACCACGGCTACGTGGCGCCGCTGTCCTTCCGCCCCGACCGGGGCGTCCGCGCCCCGGTGTGGCAGGTGACGAGCTCGCCGCTGCGCAACGGCCTCCCGCGCGGCCTCACGACGGCGTTCCGCTTCCTCCACACCCCCCTCGCGCGCGCCGCCGGGCGCCTGCTGCGCCGCACCGTGGGCGCCGAGCCGCTCGACGTGCACTGGCGCTCGACGACGGGGCCGATGCTCGGCAACGGCTTCGCGACGCTCGTGCTGCTGGGCCGCTCGGCCCGCGTCGTCTTCGAGAAGGCCGAGCCGGGCCGGGGCCCGGGCACCGACCCGGCCGCGCCCGACGACGTCCGCCTCCGCGAGGACCGCGAGCTCTTCCTGGCCTGAGCCCGCAGCCCGGCGCCGGGGGTCACCAGCCCCAGGTGCCGGGCCCGCCCTTGAAGGGGCCGACGACGTCGTCCGTCACCCAGCCGCCGTAGAAGCCGCCCTCCTGGGGGCGGACCCGCTCGCCGTCGACCGTCGCGGCGACCTGCGCCGGCGCGAAGGCGAGCGCCCCGGCGAGGTCGGCGAAGCGCGGCGTCGGCGTCTCGTACGACCACGCCGCCGCCTCGAGGCGTCCGCCGTCGGGCAGGACGACGTCCCAGTAGGTGGCCCGGCCCTTCCACTCGCACGTCGTCGCGGGAGCCGCCGAGCGCACGAGGACGCCGTCCGCGACGTCCTCGCGCGGCACGTACCAGGTGGGCGGGTGGCTCGTCTCGAGCACGCGCCAGGCGCGGTCGGTGCGGGCCAGCACCGCGGCGCCGTCCGGCGAGCGCACCTCGACGCCGCGGGGGCTGCGGACGAGGGCCGGCGGGCGCGGGTAGTCCCACACCGACTCCTGGCCGGGGCCGGCGGGCAGGGGGCGGGGTCGCGGGGCGGGGGTCATGGGCGCAGTCTCGGTCGCACGGCCGGTCGGCGCACGGGTGAGCACGCCCGTCCCCGCCGGGAGGTACTTGCACTCTCAAGGAAAAGGCGTACCGTCGTCCCCGGCGCCGACGTCGTCGCCGCACCGACCACGTCACCGGCCGTCCCGCGGCCGCGGCACCGCTCCGGCCGCACCACGGCCACCCCGCTCGGAGGCACCCATGTCCCACCGCTCCCGCACCGACCTCGGCCTGCTCGCCCTGCGCGTGGGCGTCGGCGGCACCCTCTTCGCCCACGGCGCCCAGAAGCTGTTCGGCTGGTTCGGCGGCCACGGCCTCGACGCCACCGGCGGCGCCATGGAGGCCATGGGCTTCCGGCCCGGGAAGCGCAGCGCCCTGCTCGCGGGCCTCGGCGAGGCCGCCGGCGGCGCCGGCCTGGCCCTCGGCCTCGGCACCCCCGTCGCCGGCGCGGCGACCGCCGCGACGATGACCGCGGCCGGCACCGTCCACGCCCCCGCCGGCTTCTGGGCCGCCTCCGGCGGCTACGAGCTCAACGCCGTCCTCGCCACGACGGGCGCCGCCCTCGCCGTCGCCGGGCCGGGCCGGTACTCCCTCGACCACGCGCTCGGCCACCGGCTGAACCGCCCGTGGATGGTCGCCGCCGCCCTCGCCGGCGTCGGCGTCGCGGCCGCCCAGGTCATCGGCGCGCGCCAGAAGGCCGTCGCCGCGAGCGCGACGACGGACGCCGAGCAGCTCGACGCCGCCGGCGACGCCGAGCAGGCGCAGGACGCCTGAGCGGTCCCGCCGCACCGCAGCACCACCCGCACGACGCAGCACCACGGAGCAGCACCCGCCCGCCCCCGGAGGCAGCCGTGACCGACCTCGAGGCCCGTCCCGACGAGCGCCCGGTCCCCGGCGAGCCCCTGGGGGCGGGCGGGACGCCGCGACGGCAGGTGCTGCCCGCCCGCACCGTGCCGCTCGGCGGCGTCCGGGGCCTCGAGGTCCGGCGCACCCTGCCGCAGCGCGACGTCCCCACCGTCGGCGCCTGGTGCTTCGTCGACCGCTACGGCCCCACGTCGGCGTCGATGCGCGTCCTCCCCCACCCGCACACCGGCCTCGCGACCGTCACCTGGCCGCTGTCGGGGACGATCCGGCACCGCGACAGCGTCGGCAGCGACGTCGTCGTGCGCCCCGGTGAGCTCGACCTCATGACCGCCGGCCGCGGCGTCAGCCACTCCGAGGTGTCGCTCGACGACGGCGCCCCCCTGTCCGGCGTCCAGCTCTGGCTCGCGCTCCCGGACGCCACCCGCCACGACCCGCCGCGCTTCGAGCACCACCGCGACCTGCCGGTGCTCGAGGGACCGCGCTCGTCGGCCCGCGTCATGGTCGGGCGGCTCGGCGACGCCGTCTCCCCCGCCCGGACCGACACCCGCGCCGTCGCCGCCGAGGTCACGCTCGCCGAGGGGGCGACGACGCTCCCCCTCGACCCCCGCGACGAGCACGCCCTCCTCGTCCTCACCGGCGACCCGGCCGCCCTCGCCGTCGACGGCGGCCCCGTCCCCGAGCACGCCCTCCTCCACCTGGGCGCCGGCCGCGAGGGCCTCGACCTCCTCGTCGCCCCCGGCGCCGGCCCCGTCCGCGTCCTCCTCCTCGGCGGGGAGCCGTTCCGGGAAGACCTCCTCATGTGGTGGAACCTCGTGGCGCGCACCCACGACGAGGTCGTCGCCCGGCGCGACGACTGGGAGGCCCGCTCGGACCGCTACGGCCGTGTCGACGGCCACGGCGACGAGCGCATCCCCGCCCCGCCGCTGCCCGGCGTCCGCCTGGTCCCGCGGCGACGCGCCGGCTGACACCGGCCCCTGCCCCGAGGCGTCGAGGGTCTGCACGAGATCCGCGGTGCACGGCGGATCTCGTGCAGAGGCTCGGGGTGCGGCGGCCGCGGCCGGGTCACGGCGGGTCACGGCGCTCGGTCGCCCCCGCGGGCGGCGCCGGGCGCGCTCTGGCACTGCCTCGGCGCGCTCCGGCCGGGTGCCGCACGGGGCGGGGCGCCGGCCTGACGTGCCGGACGCGCGCCCGCCGCCACCCGCTCGTCCCGGGTCGTCGCCACCCCTTCGTCCCTCGCCTCGCCACCCGCTCGTCCCGCCCTTCCCTCCCCGTCGACGCCCCCCCGGCCGCTACGCGTGAGCCTCTGCACGAGCGGCGGGATGCATCCCGCCGCCCGTGCAGACCCTCCCGACGACGCCGTCGACCTCTCCTTCGCCCGTCGTCCCGCCGGTGCACCACCCCTCTGCCTCAGCGCCGACCCCACCCCCTCCCCCGATGTGTGCGCGTCTCTCGGGAGGGTGGGGTGCGCGCCTCTCGCAGGGGCGGGGTGCCGGGCGCGCGTCGGGTCTCGGGCGGGTTCTCCGCGAGCGGATGGTGCGGGCGCAGGGGCGCCGTCGTGCCGCACGTGCGGGTCTAGAGTCGGGCGCATGCCGCACTACCGGATCAGCGAGGCCGCCGGGCTCCTCGGTGTCAGCGACGACACCGTGCGGCGGTGGGTCGACTCGGGGGTGCTCGAGGCGGGGCGCGACGGCGCCGGGCGCCGGGTCGTCGAGGGGGCCGCGCTCGCCGCCTACGCGCGGGAGCACGCCGCCGCCGCGGCGCCGGACCCGACCGGCGTGGCGCGATCCGCGCGCAACCGCTTCGTCGGGCTCGTCACCCGCGTCGTCGCCGACGGCGTCATGGCGCAGGTCGAGGTGCAGTGCGGGCCGCACGCCGTCGTCTCGCTCATGAGCGCCGAGGCGGCGCGGGAGCTGGGGCTCGAGCCCGGCGTGCAGGCCGTCGCCGTCGTCAAGGCCACCACCGTCGTCGTCGAGACCCCCCGGGACCGCGCATGAGCCCGGTCCGCACCGCCCTCCCGCTCGCCCTCGTCGCCGTCCTGCTCGTCGGGTGCGGCGGCGCCGACGACGTCGACCCCTCCGCCCCGACGGCGGCCGGCGACCCCGGCCCGGCGCTCGAGGGCACCCTCACCGTCTTCGCGGCGGCGTCGCTCACCGAGGTCGTCGACGAGCTCGCGGAGCAGATGCAGGAGGAGAATCCGGGCCTCACGGTGCGGGCGTCGTACGCCGGGTCCTCCGACCTCGCCGCCCAGCTGCAGGAGGGGGCGCCGGCCGACGTCCTCGCCACCGCCGACGAGCGGACGATGCAGGCCGTCGTCGACGCCGGGCTCACGGCGGGCGAGCCGGAGGTCTTCGCCACCAACGTCCTCACCCTCGTCACCCCGCCCGACGACCCCGCGGGCGTCGCGTCGCTCGCCGACGCCGCCCGGGACGACGTCGCCGTCGTCGTCTGCGCCCCGCAGGTGCCGTGCGGCGCCGCGACCGAGCGGGTCGAGGAGGCCGCGGGGGTCACGCTCTCGCCCGTCAGCGAGGAGGGCTCGGTCACCGACGTCCTCGGGAAGGTGACGAGCGGCGAGGCCGACGCCGGGCTCGTCTACGTCACCGACGCCCGGCGCGCGGGGGACGCCGTCCGCGTCGTCGACGTCCCCGAGGCCGCCGCGGCGGTCAACCGCTACCCCGTCGCCACGCTGGCCGACGCCGCCTCCCCCGAGGCCGCCGCCGCCTTCGTCGACCTCCTCGCCGGCCCGGACGGCCAGGAGCTGCTGGCGGACGCCGGGTTCGGCCCGCCCGACGGCCCGTGACGGCCGACCTCGCCCCGGGCACGCGCCCGAGCGGACGAGCAGGGCGCCCCGCCGTCGCGGGCCTGCCCCGCTGGGTGCTCCTTCCCGCGGCGGTCGGCGCGGCGCTCGTCGTCGTCCCGCTCCTCGCGCTGGCCCTCCGGGCCCCGTGGACCCGCCTGCCGTCGTTGCTGACCACGCCGGCCGCCGTCGACGCCCTGCTCCTCAGCCTCCGGACCGCGGGCACGGCCACGGTGCTGTGCGTGCTGCTCGGCGTCCCGATGGCGCTCGTCCTCGCCCGGTCGACGTGGCGCGGGGTGCGGGTCCTGCGCGCGCTCGTCCTCCTGCCGCTCGTGCTGCCGCCGGTCGTCGGCGGCATCGCGCTGCTGTCCGCCTTCGGCCGCCGCGGGCTGCTCGGCGAGAGCCTCGAGGTGCTCGGCGTCGAGGTCGCCTTCTCGACGACGGCCGTCGTCCTCGCGCAGACCTTCGTCGCCCTGCCCTTCCTCGTCGTCAGCCTCGACGGCGCGCTGCGCACCGCGGGCCGCCGGCACGAGGAGGTCGCCGCCGTCCTGGGGGCCAGGCCGACGACGGTGCTGCGGCGCGTGACGCTGCCGCTCGTCCTGCCCGGCCTCGTCTCCGGCGCGGTGCTGTCCTTCGCGCGCGCCCTCGGCGAGTTCGGCGCGACCCTCACCTTCGCCGGCAGCCTCCAGGGCACCACCCGGACCCTCCCCCTCGAGGTCTACCTGCAGCGCGAGACCGACCCGGACGCCGCCGTCGCGCTCTCGCTGCTGCTCGTGGCCGTCGCGGTGCTCGTCGTCGTCGCGGTGCGCGGCCGGCCCGCCGCGTGAGCGGCCTCCTCGTCGCGGCCACCGCGCCGGACCGGGACGTCGACGTCGAGGTCGCCGCCGGGCCCGGGGAGGTCGTCGCCGTCCTCGGGGCGAACGGCGCGGGCAAGTCGACGGCGCTCGCGCTGGCCGCGGGGCTGCTGCGTCCCGCGCGCGGACGGGTCGTCCTCGACGGGACGGTGCTCGCCGACGCCGGCGGGCCGGGCCGGCGCCCCGCCTGGACGCCGCCGCACCGTCGTCGGACCGCCCTCATGACGCAGGACGCGCTGCTCCTGCCGCACCTGGCGGCGCGCGACGACGTGGCCTTCCCGCTCCGCGCACGGGGCGTCGGACGGCGGGAGGCGCGGCGCCGCGCGGAGGGCTGGCTCGCGCGGGTCGACGCCGCGGGTCTCGCCGACCGCCGCCCGGCGCAGCTGTCCGGCGGGCAGCAGCAGCGGGTCGCGCTCGCCCGGGCCCTCGCGGCCGAGCCGCGGGCCCTCCTGCTCGACGAGCCGACGGCGGCCCTCGACGTCGCCGCCGCGCCCGCCGTCCGGGCGCTCCTCGCGGAGGTGCTCGCGGGCGGCGACCGGTGCGCGCTGCTCGTGACGCACGACGTCCTCGACGTCGTCGCGCTGGCGCACCGCGCCGTCGTGCTCGAGCACGGGCGCGTCGTCGAGCAGGGGCCGGTGCACGGCCCCGACGGCGTGCTCGCCGCGCCGCGGAGCGCCTTCGCCGCGCGCCTCGCCGGCGTCGGGCTCCTGCGGGGCACGGCGGCCACGGGCGGGCTCCGGCGGCCCGACGGCACGCTCCTCCCCGGCAGGCCCGCGCCCGGGTGCGCGGCCGGGACGGCGGCCGTCGCGGCGGTCCCGCCGTCGGCGCTGCGGGTGGTGCCGGCGGGGACGGCGGGCGCGCTGCCGCTCGTCGTCGCCGCCGTCGAGCCGCGGGGCGACGTCGTCCGGCTGCGGGCGGCCGACGGGCCGGGCGGCGAGCCCGGGCCGGCGGTCGACGTGCCCCTCGCGGCGCTCCGGCCGGGGGCCGCGGTGCCCGGCGCGACGCTGGCCGTGGCCGTCGACGCGGCGGCCGTGCGGGTGCGTGCCGCCCTGGGTTGAGGTCAGGCGTGGGCGGCGGCCGGGGCCGGGTCCTCGAGCCCGACGGGTCCGCGCGGCCGCGGCGGGCGGCTCGCCTTGACGGCGTACATCGCGCGGTCGGCCGTGCGCAGCAGGTGGTCCAGGGCGGTCGCCGCGTCCTCGGGGCCCGCCCCGGTGAGCAGGCAGCGGGCCGTCCCGACCGAGCCGGCACCGGGCAGCAGGGCGCCGTCGTGCTCGACGGGTCGCCCGAGGGCGACGGCGCAGCGTCCGGCGAGCGCCGTCACCGCGTCGGCGCCGGCGTCGGCGCCCCGGACGAGGACGGCGAACTCGTCCCCGCCGAGGCGGGCGACGAGGGCGTCGGGGCCCGCTGCGGCGCGCAGCCGGGCCGCCGTCGCGACGAGGACGGCGTCGCCCGCCGCGTGGCCGTAGGCGTCGTTGACGCCCTTGAAGCCGTCGAGGTCGACGAGGACGAGGCCGAGCGCGCCCCGCGAGGCCCGGCTGCCGACCTCGCGGCGCAGCGCCCGGCGGTTGGCCGCACCGGTGAGGTCGTCGGTGAGCGCGTCCTCGTGGGCGGCGTGCGCCCCGCCGGCGGTGCGGAGGGTCACGGCGAGGAGGACGTGGACGGCGACGGAGGTCACCACGGCCGTGGCGACGACGACGGGCCCGAAGGGCGGCGGGAGCACGCCGTTGAGCGCGACGAGGAGGACCGAGGTCGCCGAGACCACGACGACCGGGACGACGGCCGGGCGACGGACCCCGTCCGCCGCCCCCGTCGGCGGGCGGGCGAGGGCCGTCGACAGGAGCAGCAGCCCGACGACGTAGGCGAGCAGCCGACCGGGCTGCCCGAGCCGGCCGAGCTCGGCGAGGCCCACGGGGACGAGGAAGGTCGCCTCGGCGACGGCGAGGAGGAGCAGCCCGAGCACCAGGCGGACGTCGCGCCGGCCGGGCCGACGTCCGGGGAGCCGGCGGCGGGCGAGCACGACGACGACGAGCGCCAGCCACGTGCCGGGGACGAGCAGCGCGAAGGCGGCCAGCGGCGGGACCCACCCGAGGACCACGGGACCGGCGAGGACGGCCGCCGTCGTCGTCGCGCCGCCCCCGATGACGACGAGGGCCTCGACCGCCACCGGTGCCGCCGTCGAGCGCCGGTCGTCGAGGAGGACGGCGGTCGCCAGCAGGAGGATGGCCACGGCGAAGGGGTGGCGGGACGGCGGCAGGGGGTCCAGGCCGCCGTCGAGCACGTCGTGGACGAGGACGACGTGCGAGGCGGTCCACACGAGGATCCCCAGCAGCAGGAAGCGCAGCTGCGTGCGGCGGGCGGGCGCCCGCCGGAGCGCGACGACGGCGGGCACGGCCGCGGCGAGGGTGCCGAGGGCGGCGACGACGACCCCGAGGAGCAGCGGCGCGGCACGGCCGACGGGCGTGAGCAGAAGGGCCGCCGTGACCGCGAGGGGCAGGAGCAGCGCGCCCAGCGCGCGACGCCCCGGGAGGTCGGGCGGCAGGACGGCGTCGCGCACCGTCGCGAGCACGGCCCGCCCGGCGCTCACGGGAGCTCGGGGCCGGGGCGCACGACGGGCGGCGCGGCGTCGGGCGGGACGGGGAGAGCGGCGGGGGCCGAGGGGCCGGCGGCGGGCGGGGCCGCCCCGGCGGCGAGGCTGCGGCGCGGCACGGGCACGCCGAGGCCCAGGCGACGGTCCATGTCGGCCGCCGGCGCGGGGCGGCCCGTGTGGTAGCCCTGGACGGCGCGGACGCCGAGCGCGCCGAGGCGGGCCAACGTCTCCTCGTCCTCCACGCCCTCCGCGACGACGTGCAGCCCGAGGTCCTGCCCGAGCCGGACGGCGGCGCCGACGATGGCGGCGCTCCCCCGGTCGACGAGCATCGAGCCGACGAAGGTCCGGTCGATCTTCACCTCGCCGACGGGCAGCACCTGCAGGTAGGCGAGCGAGGAGTGGCCCGTCCCGAAGTCGTCCACCGACAGCCGGACGCCGAGGGCGCGCAGCTCGCCGAGGGCGAGGAGCGAGCGCTCGAGGTCGGCGAGCTCGGCGGTCTCGGTGATCTCCAGGACGAGGGAGGCCGGCGGCACGCCGGCCTCGGCGAGCGCGTCCGCGACGACGTCGACGACGCCCGGGTCCTGCAGGCAGCGCGGCGAGAGGTTGACCGAGACCGTCATGCCCGGGAGGACCGTCCGCCAGCGCGCGAGGTCGCCCAGCGCGCGGCGCAGGACGAAGGACGTGAGGGCCGGGACGAGGCCGGAGCGCTCGGCGAGGGGGACGAACTCGTCGGGCGGGACGACGTCGTGGACGGGGTCGGTCCACCGCACGAGCGCCTCGGCGCCGGACAGGCGGAGGGTGCCGGGCTCGACGACGGGCTGGTAGGCCACCTGGAGCTCGCCCGCGGCGATGGCCCGGCGCAGCGCCTGGACGACGGCGAGGCGGCGGCTGGTGGCGAGCTCGTCGACGGTCGACCAGACCCGCAGGCCCGTGCGGTCGCCGCCGGCCGCGGCCAGCGCCGTCTCCGCGCGCCGGAAGACCTCGGCCGCCGTCTCGCCGCGGACGCCCGTGGCCAGGCCGGCCGTGGCGGCGAGGTCGACGACGACGCCGCCGGCCCGCGCGGGCGGCAGGGTGCGGAGCAGGCGCTCGACGCCCTCCGCGGCCTTCGCGGACCGCTCGGGGCAGCCGCGCAGCAGGAGGGCGAACTCGTCGTCGCCGAGCCGGGCGACGACCGCGTCGTCGCCGGCGGCCGCGACGAGGTGGCGGCCGACGGCGCGCAGGGCCTCGTCGCCGACGTCGTGGCCCAGCGCCTCGTTGACGTCGGCGAACCCGTCGAGGTCGAGGACGACGACGGTCGCCGGGCCCTCCGCGAGGGCCTCGTCGAGGACGCGGAGCAGGCCGCCGCGGTTGGGCAGGCCGGTGAGGGCGTCGGTGACGGCGGCGCGCTCCTGCAGCTCGGCCTCGCGGCGCAGGAGGTCGACGAGGCGGGCGCGCTGGAGGGCCACGCCGGCCTGGCCGGCGAGCAGCCGGAGCAGGCGGACGTCGCCCTGGCGCAGGGGGCCGCGGGCGCGGAGGCGGTCGGCGACCACGAGGACGCCCACGCCGGTCCCGTCGCCGGCGTGGCCGAGCGGCACGGCGACGCCGGAGCGGCCGCCGCCGGGGCCGCGGCGGACGACCTCGCGGCCCGCCCAGGCGGCGGAGGCCCAGTGGCCGGGCGGCGCCGGCGGGGCGAAGCGGGTGCCGTCGTCGTCGAGGACGAGGCGGCCCTGCGGGCGGCCGGGGCCGTCGGGGACCTGCCACGCCACCTCGACGCGGCGGACGCCGAGGACGTCGCGGACCTCGGCGAGGAGGGCGCGGCTCAGCTCCTCGGTGGAGGCGCCGGGCGCCTGCAGGCGCGAGGAGACGCGGTGCAGGTGCTCGAGGCGCTCGTGGTCGCGGACCAGCCGGGCGTGGCGGGTGTGGGCCGCCCCGAGCACGGCGAGCAGGGCGGCGAGCGGGAGCAAGAGGGTGGGCGACCAGTCGGCGAGGACGACGAGGAGGAGGGCCGCGCTGGCCTTCGCGAGGCCGGCGACGACGTCGGTCACCGCGGCGTCGAGGACCACGCGGGCGTCGGGCAGGCCCGCCGTGGCGACGATGGCGGCGGCGACGACGAGCGCCCCGGTGAGCACGACGGCGACCGTCGTCACGAGCACGGCGGGAGCGAGCCCGGCGGGCGGCCCGCCGAGGGGCGAGGGGTCGAGCAGCGCGTGGAGCAGCGTCGTCGCGAGCGCCGCCTCGAGCGCCGCGAGGACGACGTTGAGGGTCGCCTTGAGCAGCGGCGGGCGGCGGCGCAGGAGGCCGAGGACGGAGCCGAGGACGACGGCCGGGACGAGCTCGCCCGGCGTCAGCAGCAGGGCGCCGACGACGAGCGGTACCTCCGTGAAGGAGAGGCTGAGGGTGTCCCCGCGCACGTGGAGGCGGACGACGACGACCTCCGCCAGCGCCACGACGGGCACGAGCACCCACCACGGCAGCGAGCCGTCGCCGAGCAGCGGGACGTCGTCCGGCCAGGCGAGGAGGACGCCGGTGAGGCCGGCGAGGACGGCGGACAGCACGACGACGGCGGGCGCGCCGCGCGCGCGCCTCCGCCGGGGCGTCTCCTGGTCCACCTGCTGGTCATCGGCGGCCGGGCCCGGTGCTTGAGGGGTCCGCCGCCGCCGGGCCCCCCGGTGCGCCGCGGGTAGGCCGGGCGGGTACGGCGGGCGGGGGCGCCGCACGGCGTCGGGAAGATGCGCGGGGTCGTCCCACGTTCCACCATCTCGACAGCACCGGGACGGCCCGGTGCACCCCCGAGAACTGCGGAGGACCCATGCCCACGCGTACCGCTCGCACCGCCTGGAACGGCGGCCTGCAGGACGGCTCCGGCCAGGTCGAGCTCTCCAGCTCCAAGGTCGGCACCTACGACGTGTCCTTCCCCAAGCGCGCGGCCGACGAGGCCGGCGGCGCCACCAGCCCCGAGGAGCTCGTCGCGGCGGCCCACTCGGCCTGCTACGCCATGCAGTTCTCCGCCCTCATCGCCGAGGCCGGCGGCACGCCGCAGAGCCTCGAGGTGTCCGCCGACGTCTCCCTCGGCCCGGACCCCGCGGGCGGCTTCCGCCTCACCGGCATCGCCCTGACCGTCCGCGGCGAGGTCGAGGGCCTCGACGAGGCCGGCTTCAAGGACGCCGCGCAGAAGGCCAAGGAGACCTGCCCCATCAGCAAGGCCCTCACCGGCGTCGAGATCACGCTGGACGCCGCGCTGGAGTCCTGAGCCACCCGGCTCCACCCGCTCCACCGCTCCACGACGACGGCCCCCCACCCCGCGCGGGTGGGGGGCCGTCGTGCGTCGGGCGCGTGCCGGCGCCCCGGTGGCGCTGCCGACCGCCCGGGGCGTCGTCGCACGGCGTGGGCGACCGAGCCGGTGGCCGGGTGCGGCGACCACGCCGTTCCGGGGCTCTGCACGGGCGGCGGGATGCATCCCGCCGCCCGTGCAGAGCCTCGGGGCAGGCGCCCTCGGGGCCGACGTCCGTCGGCGGGGACGGTGGACAGCCGTGGCGGCTGTCGGCCCTCTCGACTATCATTCGAACACACGTTCGGGTACGGGTCACGAGGGGGTGGTCGAGGTGGGTCTGCAAGAGCCCGAGGAGGACCGCCCGCGCGACCACGCCCCGCGGGCGGCCGATGACCTCGACGCGTCCGGTGCTCCTTCCGGTGCTCCGTCGGGTGCTCCGTCGGGAGCACCGTCCGGTGCCGCCCCAGAGCCCTCGGTGTCGGCCGGCCCGGTCGACGTGCCGGTGGGCGACCTCCCCCTCTCCCGGCGGGCAGGTCGGGCGGTCCTGGACCAGCTCCGCGACGCCCACGCCGCGGCGTCGGCCCAGCACGCCGCGATGCTGGGCCTGGTGGCCGACCTCGTCGACGAGACGGCCGCCTC